>NZ_JBNNUW010000003.1:0-246967 GCF_050280125.1 Lysinibacillus sp. NPDC093692 | reverse complement strand
GCTGTTCTATCCGTCACTTTGGCGTTTCTATCCACGTTTTTCGCTGTTCTATCCGTCACTTTGGCGTTTCTATCCACGTTTTTCGCTGTTCTATCCGTCACTTTGCCGATTCTATCCACGTTTTTCACTGTTCTATCCGTCACTTTGCCGTTTCTATCCACGTTTTTCACTGTTCTATCCATCACTTTGGCATTCTATCCACGTTTTTCGCTGTTCTATCCGTCACTTTGGCGTTTCTATCCACGTTTTTCGCTGTTCTATCCGTCACTTTGGCGTTTCTATCCACGTTTTTCGCTGTTCTATCCATCACTTTGCCGATTCTATCCACGTTTTTCACTGTTCTATCCGTCACTACTGGTTCCTTCACCTTCATCTAGAGCCTTTAAAAAGAAAAAAATCAGTAGGAAAACTCCCACTGATTAAAACGTTACTTTATTTCGTTTCTCTCTAAATGTTCCCGATATCTCCTATGGACAGTGGCTTTGCTTACGTCAAAGCTTAGCCCCCTAAGAGTCATAGCTATCTCCTCAAATGTGAAGCCTCGATTGCGGAGTTTGACGATTTCTTCTATAGGGACATCTTTACGTTCCTGACCGTTTGGGTTTCCTCGGTTAGATAAATTATTTTCAGGGCGGTAGCCATTTTCAACTGCACGACGCATACCACGACGTATTTTAGCATTGTGGATTCTACGCTGGTACTCCTCTACAATTGCTAAAATTTCTAGGAGCATCGTATCCATTTCATTTAATTGTACAGGTCCCGCGTCTCGCATAGAGAAAACATTAGTTTCAGTTTTCTGCAATAAATGCAAAACGGCCATTCGAGCATTTCCACGTCCTAAACGTGTTTCATCCTGCACAAATAATGCTGTTACTTCTTTTTCTTTTATGAAATCGAGCATTTCTAGTAAACCCTCTCGTTCCACATCATAGCCGCTATGCTTATCCTTAAAAACAAGTTTCACTTCGTAGCCCTGTTCCTTAGCATAGCGTACTAACTCCTCCTCCTGTCGCTCTAATGAGGAGCTTTGTGTCTCTTTTTCTGTACTCACACGGCAATAGACAACAGCCGATTGTTGTTTTGTTATCATTTTACATTTCTCGCAATTTCAATTGAATTTATAGGATTGGATTGGTCGTCACCCACTACTGGAATCACTAGAGAATTACCTGCAATAATTCGTACGTTCGATAATTCATTTTCTGCCTTAACAAGCTTAATCCATTCATCCGATTTCATTTTACCACGGTACTGTTCGGCTAACGACCATAAACTATCACCATGTTCGACTTCAATTTCTGCGTATGTAACATCTCCTGGATCTGTTATAAAAAGATATGCTGTAAATAGAAGACAAGCTCCTAATAAAGTTGTAATATGTGGATTTTTTTTAAACCAGTTCATGTGTATAACCCCTTTTCAAGAATGTCTGTTCGGAATATATGTTCTTATAATAATGCGAACAAATGTTTTTGTCAAACACTTTTCGAACCTATGTTTGCTTAAGTGTTCGCATTCTGCTATACTACTAATAAGTAGAATGACTAGAAAAAAGAGGTGAGCAATCATGAAAAAAGTTTCGAAAAGACAAGAGGCCATATTAGATTTCATTAAAGAAGAGGTACGCGCAAAGGGTTATCCACCATCTGTACGTGAAATTGGTGAAGCAGTTGGACTTGCTTCAAGCTCTACAGTTCATGGACATTTAGCTCGTTTGGAGCAAAAAGGCTTAATTCGACGCGATCCAACTAAACCACGTGCCATTGAAATTCTAGAGCCAGAGGACTCTATTCAAAAGCAACAAGTTATTCATGTACCACTTGTTGGGAAGGTTACTGCAGGTTCTCCGATAACTGCTGTTGAAAATATCGATGAATATTTCCCGCTACCGGATATTTATGGTACAAGTGAAGATCAGTTATTTATGCTAGAAATTATGGGTGAATCAATGATTGAAGCTGGCATTTTAGACGGAGATTTAGTTATTGTTAAACAAAAATCAACAGCTGATAATGGTGATATTGTCGTAGCAATGACTGAAGAGAATGAAGCAACTGTAAAGCGTTTCTTTAAGGAAAAAAGTCATTTCCGTTTACAGCCTGAAAACGCAACAATGGAGCCAATTATCGTAGACCAAGTTTCTATTTTGGGTCATGTTGTAGGTCTTTATCGTCGTGTTCATTAAAAGTATCTCAATAGCAACGTACAAAAAGAGGATTCTATGTTCACAAATGGGCATATACCTCTTTTTCTTATTTTTCGAGTGCCATTTTATACACTAAAAAAGAACCCACCTTATATGGATTCTTCCCTCTAGCAATGTCTTTAGTTAATTTCCATCCTAAGCCATGTAATGCTTATCAAGTTTTATGCCTCTACCTTGAATTTCAAACTCGCCTCTACAAATGCAGTGAATAATTTTTTTGATGCTTCATCTCCTACAATGGCTAGCTCTTCAGGATGCCATTGTACTGCTAGACAAAATGGTAAATCTTCGTGTACTACGGCTTCAACGATACCATCACTTGATTTGGCTGCCACTTTCAATTTTTCTGCTGCTACGTTTATTGCCTGATGATGAAATGAATTCACCGGAATTTTTTCTTCCTCAATAATTGTTGTTAATAATGTATCCGGTGTTAGATCAACATGATGTGTAGCAACGCCCCGTGCCGCTTGTTGCGTATGCTTTATTAATTTTTTACTATGATATTCACTATCAATATCCTGATAGAGAGTGCCTCCAAACGCAACATTTAGCATTTGAATCCCTCGACAAATGCCGAAAATCGGCATTTTCCGAATAGAGGCCGCTTCAATCAAGGAAAGTTCTACTGAATCCCTTTCCGGATGAATCTTCCCTAACTTTGGTGTAGGTTCTGCACCAAAAAGAAATGGATGTACATCATGTCCACCCGATAGTAATAATCCGTCCGTCAACGATAAAATTTGTGCTACATCCTCTTCAACTCCAATCGGAATTATAAGAGGTACACCCCCAGCTTCAATTATACTTTTGCTATAAGCAGCATTTAATCTTGAGGACAAATCATCCTCCGCAAAGGCTGTTATTCCGATAATTGGTTTCATGTTATCCCCTCCATGATCTTTATCTAGCATTAACTACCTATAAAAGCTCGAAGACTATTAATCATCGAAGGAATCCCCCACTGATTAATTACCAAAATCCAAGATACCAGTTCATCAACGCATCCCCATAGAAATAGATAATAATAGCAGCTAAAGCAATAGAAGGTCCGAATGGTATAGGCGTTTTTCTTCCCTGTCCGCGTACTTTTAATACTACTATTCCAACAATCATGCCAATTACAGCAGCTAAAAATAGCGTCAGAAGTGCATGTATTGTCCCGAGTACAAGACCAAGTAAAAAGAATAATTTAATATCACCCCCACCCATTCCACCTCTTGATAGGACAGCTATACAATATAAAATGCCAAAACCTACCAAGGCTCCAACTATACTGTCCCACCACGGAGACAAAGGAGATATGACGCGTCCAAAAACTAGCAATGGTAAAAAGAATAATAGCACTTTATTGGGGATAAGCATATAAGCAAAATCCGACACGATAATAATGACTAATAATGAAATTAATAATAGTGCTACAAAAAATTCTGCACTAAAGCCCAATTTCCAATAAGCAAAGGCAAACAACATGCCTGTTATAAGCTCCATCAGTGGATAAATCCAAGAAATTTTTTGCCCACAGCTACGGCATTTCCCAGCTAATAATACATAGGAAAAAACAGGAACCAAATCAAACGCCGTCAACCATCTCTTACAAGAGGTACAATGCGAGGGCGGACGCACAATGGACTCCTTCAAAGGCACACGTAAACCAACTACATTAAAAAATGAGCCTAAAACGAGCCCAAATATGAATACTGTAATTGTATAAGCAATCTCCATTTTTATATCCTCCTATACTAATAGACGCCCATACATTGGAAGTATGCGCGCCAATCTAGATTATTGTTGTCCTTCATAATAGAACGTCGTTACTTGTATGGTAGATTTTAAGGTTGTATCGGCGTCCTCCTGGAATTTCTCTTCTTCACCAGTTGATGTGAAATCGATTGCATCAATTTTCATCACACGATCAATTTTTTCAATCTCTTTTATAAACTCAACCATCGCTTTATTGTCTAATGCGTCAACATCAACATTAAATGTCACTAATTTTAATTCTTTTGGTAAGGAGTCTTTAGTGAAAGTAGCAGTTGGTATTTTATCTTTCGCTTCAGGTGTTTCATCATTTTTAGCAACAGCTTGTTCCTCAGCTTCATTTGCAGGTTGCTTTGGTTTAGCCTGTTCCTCAGAATTTATCGAGTTTGGATCTGTCATAGTAGAATCCATTACGAGCGAATCATAATTATTAAAGTCCATAGCTTCTAACCGTGTTCCCGTCACCGCTTCAATCTCTTCAATATTTCGAATTACCTCTTCAATAGCTCGTGTTTGAGGTACTTTTTTACGCAATGATAAATTACTTGCACTAGTTGATTTACCTTTCTCTTCAATTAAAGCAATCTGCTTCTGAATTGTTGATATTTCTTGTTGAAGGGAGTTAATTGAACTTTCCTTCGCATCTACTTCTTCTAATTTAGGTGTTACTATATAGTAATATAGCGCAAATAAAATGGCTGCAATGAAAGCTGTTAAGATAATAATCGTTGAATTTTTACTACTAGTCATGATTCTTTACCTCCAGCGAGAAATTTAAAATCAATTCCTAATATAATCGTTGCCGAATAACGAGGCACTTCCTTAAACTTGTTCTTCGCACTTTCTTCCTCTTGATTCCCTATAGATACATCAAAATTAGAAATAGTATCAACCTGAATATCATTGAAATAGCGGCTTGCTGTTAGCTTTTCTAAATAAGATGATATTGCTGACATTGTTTCAAAATCAGCCGTAACCTCAACATTTTTTTCACCAAATACATAATCCCTTAAATACGTTTGCTCTGGTAACAATACTTGGGTTTCATCCATTAAGGGGGTCACTGGATACGAGACCTTTTCCACAAATTGTACAGATTGCTCCAATGAGCCTTCGTTCACATTTTGCTTTATATCTAACTCAGTTTGAAGTTGTTCGTGTTGGGATGAAAGCTCCACTTCCTGCGCACTTAATTTTGTAAGATCACTTTTTGCTTGGAAAAACAAAAAAACCATATATCCTACTATCATACCAATAAGAATAATAAATACTATATATATTGAAGTAGGGGTTGAATGCTTCTTTTCCAAATTCGGCAAGAGGTTAATTTCTGGTACCATTAGTTAACCTCCTTTAATGCAAGTCCAATTAAGCTTGCAAATTCCTCTGAAAATTGAGGGAATGATTTTTGAATGACTGAATCATTTAACATAATAATCGGTGTCGGAAAATTATTTTCTAACAAATCTTTAATCGTAGGAAGTAGTGGATTATCTCCTAGAATGATAATCTCATCGACACTTTTCTCACCTTTATGTAAGGAAAACTTAAAAAAATTCATGATACGATCGATTTCAAGCATTTGATCGGTAAGAATGATACGATAATTGTCATCAGCATCTAAACGATAAGAAAAACTAAACTCCTCAATCTCTTCAAACTTCCATTCCGATAAATCTGTATCAAACGATTGATACCGTAAAAACTCCAGTTGGCCATATGAAAAAATACTAATCGACAATTCATTGATGGACCAATCCGCTATTAAATAAGATCGATTATCTTTTATTAACTGCAAATGCTCTAACAGACGAATATTACACAATGTACGAATATCTGCTACTTGAGGTTCTAATGTAGCATCGAGTAATAGTCCAATCATTTTCGTCACTTCTTCTGAAGGTGCTGCAAATAGCATCGCCTGTCCATCACTAGGTTTTGGATCATACACATCAATAAGAGGATCTTGAAATGGAAGATGAATGGACTGACCAAGCTCCATTTCCACATACCCTTTTAATTCATTCCACTCTATATCATCAGGATGCTCAAAGCTCTTTAACAAAACGGAAGTATCCGGAACAAAAATACGTGCATTTTGCTTTTTGCCTGCCCATTTTGCCACATCATTTTTCATGACATCAAACAATTCCATTTCATCATGAATAACAGAACCTTCAACAACTCCCTGTGCTAACGGCATTTCATAGCCCTTCCATTGCGACGGATCAGGACCTTTTGCCACAATCGCACGTAATATGTAATCCTTTATTTCAATCGACACATGCGATTTTTTCTTTTTTGTAAACATGTGAAAAGATGCCTCCTCTGAACTATTTTATATAGTCATTTATTTCCCAGTCCAAATGAATTGGACTGAGTTTAAATGTCTATTTTTTTAAATTCTTGTTTAAGCTAGTTTCTGAAATACTATTATCTGCAGAAATACCTTCTTTGTATTTATCTTGTTTAACATCTTTTAGTCCTAAATATGTTATAGTCCATTCTTTTGAGCTAGTGTTAACAGTTAATACAGCTTTATCTCCAGTATCAAGTGCAACCCCTTCTACAAATTCTTGTAATTGGGCTTTATCACAAGTGATTGTAGTTCCGCTAACAGTACATTTCTGATCAACGTTAGCAATTTTTGCACCTGCCAAAATGTTAGAAGCTTCTGATAAAATAGCCTTATCACGTGAATTATTGATAATATTCCCGATCGCAGGAATAGCAATTGCCGCAACAATCGCTAGAATAACGATTACTGCCAATAGCTCAATTAGCGTTAAACCTTTTTGATTTTTTAGTAGTTTTTTGTTCATGATTTTTTTAAACATCAATGTTCCTCCTTATAAATTGTTATGATTAGTCCAAAAATATGTACCCCTACAACAACTACTACTACAGCCTTTTCTATACCACCCCCTTTATAGTTAGTACGCTTACATATTTTCGTATAATGCGAACATTGGTAGGAAAATTGCCGCGACAATTACACCGACAACCGCTGCTAAAACGAGTATCATCAATGGTTCAATGAGCGATTTTAGTGTATCAACGGAGCGATCCACCTCTTCCTCGTAAAAATCCGCTATCTTTTCGAGCATATAATCCAGCGAACCTGTTTTTTCCCCGATAGAAGTCATTTGGGTTACTAAAGGAGGGAATAGCCAACTTTTTTCTAGTGGCTCAGATAATGTACCGCCTTTTTCTAGGTTATCTCTCGCCTCCAGTACAACCTTCCCTACAACTGGATTCCCTACAACTTTCTCAACAATTGTCAGTGCATGTAGAATGGGTACTGAACTACTAAACAGAGATGATAAAGTTCTAGTCATGCGAGAGATTACATTTTTTTGCATCAAAATGCCAAATACAGGTAATTGCAATAATGCATAGTTCACATTGTAATGAAATTGCTTATTATTTTTATAGAAAAATCGAAATAGAAGAATCGATAATATGAGAATCCCAATTGCAATATACCAGTATGCTATTAACCAATCTGAAATACTGACAACAACAACCGTTAATATTGGCATTTCCATGTCCATTTCTTCAAAAGTAGCCATAAATGTCGGAACGATAAATATCATTAGAAACATACCTACAGCGATTGTAAGCACAGATAAAATAGCCGGATATGTCAATGCCGATTGTACTTTCTTCTTAATTTTGAATTGCTTTTCAAGTGTCCCTGCTAAGCGCTCTAGCGTCTCATCGATATTCCCTGTTGCCTCACCTGAGCGCATCATATTAATAAACATGACTGGAAAAGCCTTTGGATGCTTGGCTGCTGCATCTGAAAACGCTGTACCCCCACGTATATCTTCTTCCACTTGTTGTAAAGCTTTTTTTAATGCTTTACTTTTCGTTTGCGTACTTAAAATATGTGTTGCCTCTACAATTGAAACGCCAGCACGGATTAGTGTTGCATATTGACGACAATAAATAACGAAATCCTGGTGTTTTACTTTTCCGCCAATGTTTAAGTCTTTGTGTAAAATGCTTTTAGACTCTTCCAGCTCACGGGCATTAATGCCTTGTGTTCGTAATTTTTCAAGTGCTACCTTTTTGTTAGTCGCGTCAATAATTCCTTTTTTGTGTGCACCAGTTTTTGTGCGTCCACTATATCGAAAAACGGTCAATTATAATCCCCCGCATTCATATATGGCCTTGCGTCTTCCAATGAAATTCTCCCCATAGCGATTAGCTGCTGCATAGACGATTCCAAAGTATGCATACCTAACGCTTTACTCGTCTGCATAACAGTAGGAATTTGGTGAACTTTCTCATTTCGAATTAAATTTGAAATAGATGGTGCTTGTACTAATATTTCAGTAGCAGCAATTCGCCCCTTGGCATCCTTACGTACGAATAAACGCTGTGAAATAATGCCTACTAAAACATTGGCTAGTTGCACACGAATTTGTCCCTGCTGATGTGGTGGGAAAACATCTATAATACGATCAATCGTAGTCGGAGCACTACTTGTATGTAATGTCGCCATCACTAAATGGCCCGTTTCTGCCGCTGTGATAGCTGTTGAAATCGTTTCGTAGTCACGCATCTCACCTACTAAAATAAGGTCAGGGTCTTGACGAAGAGCAGCACGCAAACCATTGGCAAAGCTCTGAGTATCAACCCCTACTTCACGTTGATTGATAATGGATTTTTTATGTGTATGTAAATATTCAATTGGGTCCTCAAGCGTGATAATATGCTTTGATTTTGTTTCATTAATATGATCAATCATTGCAGCAAGCGTTGTAGATTTACCAGAACCTGTTGGACCTGTTACTAAAATTAGACCCTGTGGTTTCTCTGCTAATTGATACAGTATCTGTGGCATATTTAACGATTCAATGGAAGGAATTTTCGCTTCAATCAAACGGGCAGCTATCGTCACTTCATTGCGTTGATGATAGGCATTTACGCGAAAACGACATTTCCCTTGCAATGAATAGTTAAAATCGGTTTCCCCTTTATCATGAAACTCTTGTAATTTATGCTCAGGTAAAATAGTTTTCACCATTGTCTGTAATTCTTCAGAAGTTAGTAGTTCACTCCCATATTGTTCTAGTTGCCCATGGATACGATAAACTGGCGGGATTCCCTTTGTTAAATGAAGGTCAGACGCTTTTTCTTCAAATGCGCGTGTTAATAGCTCATCAATATTTCTACATGTTGTCATGAACGATTCACATCCTAATCTGCATTTGCTACACGCAATACTTCTGAAGTGGTTGTTTGTCCTTCTACTACTTTTAACAGCCCATCTACCAGTAATGTGTAATAGCCTTCTTGTTTCATATAATCACGCATCGCACTATCGCTACTTCGACTTAATATCATTTCTTTAATATTGCGATCGATTGGTAAAATTTCATGAATAGCCATCCGTCCACGATAACCTGTTTGATTACACGAAGGACAGCCTCTTCCGCGTCTACCATGTGTAACTCCTTCAATGCCGTTCTTATGCATGATTTCTAATTCATGCTTCGTAAAAGCATAGTCTTCTCCGCAATCTCGACAAATACGTCGTACTAAGCGCTGTGCCATAATCCCTACTAGTGAAGAGGATAATAAAAACGGTTCTATCCCCATATCCTGTAGTCGAGAAATTGACTCAACTGCACTATTTGTATGTAAAGTACTTAAAACTAAATGCCCTGTTAACGAGGCACGTACTGCTATTTGTGCTGTTTCAAAATCCCTTATTTCACCTATCATTACGATATCTGGGTCCTGACGCAAAATTGAACGCAATCCAGCTGCAAATGTTAAACCTACTTCTTCTTTCACTTGAATTTGGTTTATACCATCGAGCTGATATTCCACTGGATCTTCTACTGTAATGATGTTTACATCTTCTTCATTCAAGTTGCTTAAGGCTGCATATAATGTAGATGATTTCCCTGATCCAGTAGGACCCGTTATTAGCAAAATACCATTAGGATTGTCAATCATGTTTCGGAAAAGGACTTCGTTTTGCTCTGTAAAGCCAAGCTTGTCAATAGAATTGGCTACACTGCTTAAGTCCAAAATACGCATCACGACTTTTTCTCCATAAACAGTTGGAAGAGTCGAAAGTCGAATATCTACTGGCTTGAAATTAACATTCGTTTTAATACGTCCATCTTGAGGAATTCGATTTTCTGTGATATTCAAATTCCCCATAATTTTGATACGTGCTAATATTATATTTTGCATATGTTTCGGTAACGAGCGCTCGGTTCTCAATACCCCATCTACTCGATAGCGAACCCTTAAATCCGTCTCCTGTGGGTCAAAGTGGATATCGCTTGCTCGTTGGGCAACTCCATTAGCAATTATTTGATTAACTAGTCGGACAATCGGAGAATCCTCTCGTTCAATTTCCTCCTGTGTTTCAGCAACTGTAGCACCAATGTCGAGCAATGCAGCCTCCATAGACTCTTGCAAATCATAATATTTCGTTAGGGTACGATATAAGTCATCCTTAGCTGCAATACTTGTTTCGATTTGGCAACCTGTCGCCATACGTACTTCTTCAATTGCAAAATAATCCATCGGGTCAGCCATCGCGATAAACAGTTTATTTTTTTCGCGACGGATTGGAATAATATTTGTTCGTTTAGCGAGTTCAGCCGGAACAAGTTGAAGTAAGTCTGGGCTTATTGAATATTGATTCAAATGAATGTGTGGGATTCCTAGCTGAAACTCTAGTACTTCGATTAACTGTTGCTCAGTTAAAATATTTTCTTTTATGAGAAAATCGCCTAATTTCTCATCTTTTGTTTTGTTTGTAAGCGCAAATTCCAATTGCACATTTGTTATAACTCCAGATTCAACAAGTAAATCACCTAATCGCTTTCGCCCAGTTTTTACGATCATTCACATATACTCCTCTCTTTATGGGCTTGTTTGTACAAAATTCCCACCTTTATCATAGTAGCCATATACAATCTCAGGATCATTCGGATCTTTTGAAGTATTTGCAGATGTATCTTTATTGTTATTTACAGCATTATTGACGGATTTTTCATTTTCAGATTGTCTATCTGGTAATCCATCTCCATCTAAATCCATGTTTAGATCAGGATCACTCGAATCGGAAGTTCCTACTTTTTCATTACTATTTTCTGGAACAACAGGCTGTCTTGAAGATTTCAAAATGATTTTATTAACAGGTGGATAGTAGTCACGGCTGACTAGTTCCTCCGTAGTGTTACCATTTTCTAAAACAGAGCGATAAACTTCGACCCGGACGCCTACTTGACCTTTTTGGATAACCTCTTCGCTGCCTACTGGTAAGTCTTTAGAATAGCGAATAATGACTCGTGGTTGTATGATCTTATCTTTACTAACTCGAACAGTGATTTCTTTTTCTTTCTTTTGAGCTAATAATTCCACTTTTAAAGAATCACCTTCTACTGTGAGTTTTAACTTATTCGATTGATCAGAACGGTTTACAAATTGCAAATCTTTATCTAACGCACGATTTACCCTTGCATCCAGTCCTTGCTGTAAATAATTCGGCCTCTTTTCTTGAGAATGTCTCTCTGAAATCTCATAATCAGTTTGAAGAGCAGCATGATAAAGCATAGAGGCTACGAAATTAATTGCTTCACTATTTGCTTCGTCATATTTTTCTTCTATCGTTGTTAAGTAAGAAAATGGCACTTCAGGTAAAATAATAGAATCGTTTAGCATATTCGTTAGTTTATCAACACCCATTGCATTTGCAGGTATTTTCTCAATCGATAGAGCCAAACGCTCCGCTTCTATTAACTGAGTATCTGCAACTGTTGCATTAATTTTATGACTTTTTAAATAGGAAATTTGAGTGATAATTGCATTTAAGGTCGCATCAACCTCCCATACACTAGTAGCCTCAAGCTGCTTCTTCACTTGATCATCTACTTCCACATGTAAGGGTATATGTACCGCTTGCTCTTGCTTCCAAAAAGCAAACCAAGACTTGTCTGTTAAACTATGATATTCAGCTATAGAACTCTCTACATCAAATACAAATAATTTTGGATCCAGTGAAATCGTAATATTGGCCCCTTCTACGCTAACAGGAGCGTCTCGCCAAATATTAATAGCCTCTTGTAAAGCATTTTCAATATCACCACCCTCTAAATCCTTAACCGATATTCCTCCGATTGTAGATTCAACACCTTTAGCCAGTGCACTATCTACGATCATATTAGGTACCCAGACTGTTAATAAGATGATTAGAACAGCTACCATTGCGCCTAACTTCAAATATAATTTCATAGCCTCATCACCTTTACAAATATAGTCAAAAAAAGAATGTCTATTTACTCATATAAAACAATTACTTTTTATTCATATTTTTACAATACAACACAAACTATATTTAAAAATGAGCCTTTCATCCTAAAAATAGTTAAATTTCAGTGAACTTATCTTTTTTAAACATGAAATTGTAATTACTATTGAAATGTTGTTAATGTGTTTTATGGACTATAAAACACATTCATATATCTCCACACAACTTTCGATGTATACATATCGAATCAACTACCCTAGGCAAAAAAGACTATTAATTTCAGGTTCAATTGAAAGGTTGCACTTTAAATTCAAATAGCGCCCTCTTTCTATTCTCACCAAGAGTTTAACCAATATTAAAATAAGGGTTATTTAGAAAATCTGAATTCATTCCAGACATTCTAAATAACCCTTTTCTATTACTTTCTCACATCAATTGGAACCCCTCGTCATAGACAGCATTAAGCTTCTCTAAAACTAACTATATAATTGTAAAAATAATGTCATTACTAAGACGACAAGCTTAGTATTCTATTGTATCAAAATCAGAATATCGCATTCTAAACAACCTCTTCATGCTCCGTGATATTTATTCTACTTCAAGCATACTATTAGAAATTGTTAAATTATTATTTTCTTCAAATACTAAACCACCATTTGATATTGTATCTTCAATCGTTTTTGGTTTGTAAGTAACAGTTGAACCTCCACTCGTATTTACTGTATAAGCCATTATTCCTCCTACAACTTCTCCTGATCCTCTCATTGTGATTTTTGCGTCGGGGGCATAAATATATAAGTCGTGATTATAAGACCCTCCTTCAACATTGATATTTGATCCACCTGCATATAGATTTCCTTGTACGCTACCAGAACCATTTATTTTTATATCAGCTGATTTAGCATATATAGAGGCTTTTGTTTTTGTATCACCAGTAAAATCCATTAACGAAGTGCCTGTATAATATACACTTAATTGCCCTATGTCTCCTGTATTATTCATACTCGAACTTCCCTTTAAATTAAAAGCATCCTTAATATACAAAGTTAATCTACCGCTCCCCGTAATATTTAAGTGCCCTTCCGTGAAGTTAAAGTTATCTATATATAAATTTTTGTCTGAATTACCTACATCAATAGATAACGTTCTGCCCGAAGAAACTATAAGCGTTTTCAAGTACATATTTTGAGTAAGCGGGAGAGTACCACTAAAGTTTTGATACCCATTTATGTGTCCGTTTCCTCCACCGTCAATCTTAATTGAATGATTTTCCAACGAGAGTTGCGTTTGATTTCCATCGATGGAAACTTGAATTGAATTTGTATATGGTCTTGTGCTTAAACTAGTAAATTCATTATCCGGGAAAGGTGGTAATACATCCTTAGGAAATGCAACATTCCCTATAATCTCATTCGTAACATTCATCCAGCTCGGCTTTGAAAACTTATCTGGAGTTGTTCCAATCTTACCAGTAATTTTAGCACTCTCTTGTGTAATACTAATTTTTCCACTGTCAGAAACAACATCCCCATTAAGTTTACCTCCTCCAAGTTCGATGTTTTTTATAGCGTGGATAGCAGCGGAATTTGAAAAACCAGAACCCGTTCCGCTTCCTAAATCGATTGTAATTGTCTGTGCTACTGTTCTCGTTTTCTTGCCAACATTACCAACGGACGTTATTTTATATTGTAATTGTTCAGTACTTTCTTGAATAACTGTTACATTTGCAAAAGTTTTTTCATTAAATTGTTCATCAAAAGTCACTGTATCAGCATATGTTGATTGATTCTTTTCAAAGATTTTTTCTAAGCTACTTTCAAATGCATCTATAAAATCTGACTTAAATTTTTCCGGCTTTCTTTTATCAGGAGGTAGCTTATTGAATTTTTTTCTATTTTCATCGTATGTAATTTTAACTAATTGTTCTACTTTGCTTTTTGTACTGTTTAAGCCACCTTCTGCAATGTAAAAAACAGATTGGTCATCTCGCTCATTAGCAGACATCTTTAATGAATTAGCAGTAAGTGTTAAAAGCGTAATTCCAAGAACTGAGATAAAAGCAATTGTAAAAATTACTAAAAGTAACGAATAACCATTTTCTTGTTTTAGATTCTTAAACATTTAGCTGCCTCCCCTAAAATATATAGTTGATGAAAAAGGCTTACTATTTGGCGTTGTAATATCAATAATTACATGACTCCGTTTATCTTCAATGTTAAAATCAAGCACATTCGCTGCAATCATTTCATCATTTCTCGTAATCGTCTGATCCTTTTGGTAATATACATAAGTATATTTTTTATTATTTTGATTATTTATTAGTGTATATTCTGTATACTCATCTAAAGCCTTTTTATGAATTTCAGTAGATTTACGCGTATCTTTAGTAACAACTTTCAAAATATAAGTTGTGTCAGATAATTGAATAGTCGATTTCATTTGTTTATCGCTTGTAGTCTTACTGTTCATTAAGATAGACATAAGAACAATAGATACAATCGTAGCTATTACAGTAACAGCCAAAACTTCTAGTAAGGTCACGCCTCTCTCATTTTTGAATTTAGACATATGAACCACCTCTTTTCTTACAAGCTAAAGATATTTTGCATTTTCGCTTTTAATATCGCCCCTCTTGAATCATAAACTTCGATAGTAACCCTAACGGTATTATCATGCGAGATATCTTCAGCATTCACTATTATGATTTCCTTGTTTTTAGCATTAGAGGGTGTCACTTTATACCGAGTGATATTACCTGTTGAATTCACTTCATCCTTTTCAGCTAGATACGGAAAATTAGATTCCCACGTTTCGATCGTGGTAGATTTAAAGTAGTTATACATTTTCTCCATTTCCTTTTGCGCTAAATAGGTGGCATCAATAATTTGTTCAGAGCTTTTTCCGGTTTTATTCGATTGAATGAGTAAGCCGAAAAAGGATAATAAGATGATAGTTATTATAACTAAGGAAGCAACAACCTCAATTAAAGAGAATCCCCCTTGACTCTTAAATAATTTTCTATTTTGACGCTTCATTTTCTCCCTCCTTATGCTGATCAAACTTTTTAGTAATGTAAGTTAATCAATTATGCCTCGGCATAATCACGTCTGGAATCGGCTTTGCGCTTAGACATGCGCGAGGGCCGACACGATGTCGGTCATTTCGGTAATGCCACAGGACTTGGCGTTCCTAGACTAAGTTCCTCTGTTTAGCAGGCGTTTGGACACCCGCCGAAAGAAGTTAAAAGTACATTAGACTTTAACACTAAAACAATAGTACTTACAGTAAATAAACTTTCCTATTAATTGAATATTCCTTATGCTAATTATACTATTTCATATATAAACAGCATTTACAACACCACTTTTTCGTATGAATTTGTATTTATTTTTAAATTTTTCAATTGCTAAAATATGTAGATCAAGCTAAGTTTAAAAAGCGATTAGATATAAAAAAACCGTTTACCATAAAATAAAGGTAAACGGTTTTAATGTTGTTTTATTGCAACTCCATGCTTTAGATCAATATTATTCATTTATTTCTTCAACAACCTACCCGACAACAACAACCCAATCCCACCTATCAAAATAAACAGGACAGCTCGTATTAATAAGTCTAAAGCGGATAAATCAAAGAATATAAGCTTAATAAACGCAATCACTAAAATAACAAACCCTGTTAGGCGTAATGTTTGTAAGTTACGCACAGTGCTAAGCCATAGTGAGATACTGGCTGTCAGGAATAATGTGATCGTTGAAAAGGCAATGCTTAGTTTCCAATCTAGCAAACTATTATAGGAAAGTTGATGGATAAGACCCCAAACCGATATCATCGTAAGCACAACGCCTGCACTTACAACTTGGTCTAGAAGTTTCTCTGCTTGCTCTTGATAGATTTGGTAAATGCGGCCCTTCATCAGTACATCAATCATTATTGCTATGATCACAGCAATATACACGATTCTTGTTACTATATTTAGCCACTCGATACCTTGCATATTGTATGGAATAATTTCAAGCATTACGGTGAAGAGAACGAAAAACCCACCAAGGACTGGCGTTAATGCACGCCCCTTGTATTTTATTGGTACTAAAAGTGATCCCGCGAAAAGTAAAGCTAGGATTAAACACGTTAAATGCGGGATATTACCAACACTTGCAAAGTACAATTCATCCAGCTTTCCGATATAGGCTAAGAAATAACCAGCCGTAATAACTGCTAAAATATCAATCACATATATTTCCTTCATAAACTTTTCGAAGGATGTCAGTGTCTCTTTTGGACGTCTCGCATATACATAAATAATTAGGAGATATATTCCCGGCATTATTAAGCTAATATGATCTATGCTGAAGAACGGTGTCGGCTCATGAATAATAAAGTTTAAAGCGACTGTAATTGTAAATGAAAATGAGCCGACAACCTTCATCATACTTGCTCGTAATCGTAAACTCATCATAACACCTGCAAAGGTGATGAACGGGATGAGCAATTGATCTACTTCCCCTGGTAAATTCATAACTAGCAGCGTATTACATAGTGTAATAAATGCGAGTGTTACGGCACTATCAAATGCCTCCTGCCATTTTTGCTTATAGCCATAACCCGCTACAGCTGCAAACAAGCTGATTACTATGAGTAATAGTGCTTCGCTATATTCAATTGGTCTAATAATAAAGTTCAGGAGTAATAAACTAAAAGTTCCTAGACTGAATTGGAGTCCGACATGAATATTTTTCAGTTTAGACTCTGCATTATATAATCGGCACCAACTAGTGTAAAAAATAGTTAGAACAACAAGGAAACCTATTGCAAAAACAACTCGGTTGTCATGGTTCATAAACGCTATAATGCTGACAGCTAGCAAAGAGAAAAAGGTTGCTAGATAGAATGCCAACTTCTGCTTGTGTTGAAGAATGACAAATTGCAGCATCATAAATAGCACAACCACATAGATTAAGATGATAACAGGACTAAAATCATATTCTAGTAAATATGGTAGTAATAATGATGTAAAGGCTACAAATATTGTGAGTACTTCGTTTTTCTTCAAGTAGCTAATAACAATACCGTAGCCGATATAAACAACGGCAATAACAAGTGCCATCGTTAAACCTATGATTTCATACAATATCGCACTTGCGGCAGTTGTTAATATCCCAACAATAAATGCACCACCGTATAAAGAAATTGTTATAGCCGATGATCCTGTTTTTTTACGCTCTAACACATAAGCTATTACTGCTAAGGCAAGAGATAATACGTAGGCAAGGATAATTTTAACTTCGTTCGCTAAATAGCCATAATCACTAACAAGCTTAAGTCCCCAAAGTACCCCCATCACTAAAATGACCATAAATAATTTTGGAAGTGCCCACATAATACGCTCTTCCAATGTTCGCTGTGGTTGCACCTTTTCTTCTGGATTTGTCATTATTTTCGGCTTTGGTTCCAAGCTTGAATTTGGCTTTAGGATTTGCGCTGGTTTTGGTTCAAATTGATCAGCCATGGATTGCCTAGCACTCAAGGCGCTTGATTTTTCAACAGGTTGTTGACGTTTTAAGCCTTCTAATTCCTGCCGCAAATCCATCATTTCCTGCTCGAGCTTGGCAACCCTCTGCTCCATTTCAAGCGACATTCAATCGTCCTCCCTACTTTATCTTTATCAATTTTTTATCATTATAACACATTTATCCAAAATGTAAAATTACACTTTTAATTTATTTCCACCCTTTTTTATCTAGGTCTTCTATACATCAAAGCACGTTGACTATCACTGGTTCCCCGTGTTGTAGGATCTACGACAACTCCTAATAAAGCGAAGATGGATAATACGGTATTTAAGATGGTCATTCCCTGCTCACTCATTGCACTCGTTAAATCATAGCCAAAAATAGCTGCTACTTGCTGCGCGAGTAATACAATCAACGAAAATAGTGCAAGTAAAAATGGTTTATGCTGAAAACGGATCTTCCAGTTAATTCTCATAATTGCTCACCTCCCTTTCTTATCCACAGTATATGCTCGGCCGTAACGTTACACATATGCAAAAATGGAGCTATAAACTTGGATAAAAGAGGTGCTATTAAATAATATTCGATTACGAGAGCACTATTAACTTTCGACAGAAGAATTATGTCCCTCTCTTCCATCGGGTTATTTAAAGAACGGAATGTTAAAAAAGCCATCTCAGTAATGAGATGGCTCGATGCTTTTAAGTTTATCAAATTTCCGTGCAACGTAAACTAACCCATAAACAAGTGGTGTTGCAACAATGGACGCCAAAAATTTAAATATATACTGTGTGATAAATAATGTCAGTAACACCTTAAATGGCATTATTCCAAAAAAGGCTATCGTAATAAATAATGCCGTATCGATGAGTTGGCTTAGCATCGTAGAAGCATTGTTTCGAAGCCAAAGCTTTCCGTCTCCATGCTTTTCTTTAAATTTACTAAATATCACTACATCCAAGTTAACACTGACCGAATAGGCTACAAGACTTGCAATAATGACACGCATACTACCGCCGAGAATTGTCTCAAACTCCTGCTGATGGACAAAGGCTTGTGCAGGTGGTAGTTCAATGGCTATAGCGATAAAGAATACCGCAAACACTTGAGCAATAAGCCCTGTTCTAACCGTGCGACCACCCGCTTCCTTACCATATACCTCGCAAATTACATCAATAAGCGGATACGTAAAAATAATTAAAATCGCAGCGGCTGGAAGCACCATCCATTCACCTATACTAAACACTTTAACAGCTAAAACATTAGCTAAAATTAAAAAGCCAACAAACAATCCATTTAAATAGTAAAGCATCAGCGGTTATCCACCTTTTCCGGATACACATCGTGGTTCATCAAACGATGCTCCGCCATTTTTTCATATTTTGTGCCTGGTCGGCCATAGTTACACCAAGGATCAATGGACAAGCCACCACGCGGCGTAAACTTACCCCATACTTCAATATAGCGCGGTTCAATCAGCTTAATTAAATCATTCATGATGATGTTGACACAATCCTCATGGAAGTCCCCGTGATTACGGAAACTAAATAAATATAGCTTTAATGATTTACTCTCGACTAGTTTTTTATCTGGAATAAAAGAAATATACATTGTCGCAAAGTCAGGCTGCCCTGTCATTGGACATAGACTTGTGAATTCCGGGCAATTAAACTTTACAAAAAAATCGTTTTTCGTATGCAAATTGTCGACTGCTTCAAGTATTTCCGGTGAGTATTCAAATAAATACTTTGTATTTTGGTTCCCAAGGAGTGTTAAATCCTGTAAACCTTGCTCTTCATTTCTTCCTGCCATAAAAAATGCCTCCTCAAATTGTGAGAAGTCCATTGCGTGAAACCAAATAAAAAAAAATCGCCATATCCGCATTTTGGGATATGGCGTAGATGACGTCATCCATAGTTTTTTATAGAGGGTATGCGCTATGAACCTCTTTCTTATTCGCTAGTTATAATAACTTAATGAACGCATTCAGTCAACTAAATTTTTCACAATATGGAATTGACAAAATTACCCTTGCGTTATATAGTTAGTTACACAAGTAATTAACCAATCAACAAAAGGAGGGGAATTGTGATTCACTCTTTAAACAATGAAAAGCCCATTTTCCAACAAATTCGCGAACGAATAGAGGATGGAATTTTAGATGGACACCTACAACCCGAAGATCGCATTCCATCCACAAATGAATTTGCAAAGGAATATCAAATTAATCCTGCAACAGCTGGAAAGGGCGTGAACGAATTAGTGGACAAAGGCGTAATTTATAAAAAACGTGGCGTCGGCATGTTTGTGAGTACTGATGCTCGTGAATTATTAATTGCGGAGCGTAAGGAAAATTTTTTTCAGCAACATATAGAGCCGTTAAAGAAAGAAGCAATAAGATTAGGTATCTCAGATAAAGAATTACAAAATATGTTACAGAGGGGTTAACCTATGAAAATCGAAGTGAAAAATGTTAGTAAATCATATAGACATAAGGAAGCTTTAAAAAATATCTCTTTTACAATTGAAGGACCAAAAATCATTGGATTTTTGGGTCATAATGGCGCTGGTAAAACAACATTCTTAAATTTATTATCAGGACTTATTTCTACAACTAAGGGAAACATATCTGTCAATGGAGAAAATGTTTTCAATGTACCTTTAACTTTACGTGATATTTGTTTTGTTGCAGAGAATGGAAACTTTCAAGAGGAAATGACAATTGCACAAACGTTAAAGGCGAATAGCTTCTTTTATCCAAACTGGGATGGAGAGCTCGCAATGGAGCTACTAGAAGTTTTTGCTCTAAATCCAAAAGATAAGGTTCGCAGTTTATCAAAAGGAATGGTGTCTGCGTTAGGCATTATTACAGGCTTTGCGAGTAACGCAGGGATTACAATCTTTGATGAACCTTATATCGGACTTGATGTAGCTGCCCGAAATACTTTTTATGATTTATTGATTGAACAACAAACCGACAATCCAAGACTCTTTATATTGTCTACACATTTAATTGATGAAGCAAGTAAGCTATTTGAGGAAATACTTATTTTACACGAAGGACAATTACTGCTTCAGAAAACCGTGGAGGAATGGCATGAGCATATTGTAGCAGTAAAAGGTAATCCTTCTGATGTTGAGCAGGCAATTAATGGACTAAAGAGTATTTATAAGCATACATTTATGCAGGAGCTAACTGCAATTGTCTTCACTGATGGTCAATCCATTGAAGGACAGAATATTATGCTTGAACCTGTTTCATTACAGGATATGTTAGTGTATTTAAGTAAACAGCAGAAAGCGAGGACTATTAAATGAATACAGTAAAGGGAAGCTTGTATGTATTATTTCAAAGCTATAAAAAGCAAATTTTAATTTTTTGGAGCATTTTATTTTCAATCGTCCTATTGTCGTTATTCTTAGAAGCTTTTTTTAACCTGTATATTTATAATTTTTACATCATGATTTCTATACCTGTTTATATCTTCTCCAGTATCATGGCTGCAAAGTTACTAAATAAAACGTTATCCTATTTTTTAAGGCTTGGTTTATGTCGCTTGCAATTTATGTTCAATGTGGGGCTCTTTTTTATCTGTTGGAGCCTAGTAAGTGCCTTCATAATTGGTTGTACACAAAAAATACTTACTAACGTCTCTAACATATTCATTATCCATCCTATTTTACTTTTTAATAATTCCCCATCATTTTTACAAATGATGGCATTGGATACCGTTTTACTGCTCTTGTTCCTAACAGCAGGACTTTTATTGAATGTTGTCTTTTATCGCTTGGGAACTCTGGGCGGTTACAGTTTTATAGGGTTACTCGTCTTAATTCCGATTGTTACAATCATATTCAAATGGTATTCTCCTTTGTTTGACCTACTATCAAATATATCTAGCTTCGCTCTATTAAGTGGTTTATTAGTTTTTAGTGTCTTACTCTACTCTATCATAACAATGGCGATCCGAAATGCTTCTGTCAATCCAGCATAATTATTGAGGCTATTCGGCATACTTTCAAAAAAAATGATGCCAAGACCAAAAAACTATAGGTCTTGGCATTTTCTAGCTGAATTAACCCCGTTCATCCTCTAACGTTGTATAGTCAATGGAATTAGCAATGTCAACTAACACTTCAGGTGTCACCTTATTTGAAACTCTTTTATCAATCCACAGCATATATTGCCAATCTTCTCTTTCGAAAGCAAGTACATGAAAACCCGAGACTTCCATATAGATTGAAGTCGTTCCCTTTTTCAATACGAAAGTCTTTACTACACTTTCCTTTTTAACTGGAAACTTATACTGAATAGGTCGAACCGTTATTTTATAATGATGTTCAGGAAGTTGATTATTAACAAATGTAACTTCAAAAAAATCGTTCATGTCACCATCTAGATCATTAAACCGACCAAAATGATGTGTAAAACTAATAGGAGGTACTCGAAGTGGTAGCTTTAGTCCTTGATGAAAGTGCCGTTCGAAATCGTAGGCAGCTCCTTCAACCGTTTTATAGCCTATTTCAGGATAGACCTCTTCATACGAACTAGGTGAGTCTTTTATATAGGCATCACTAGGTTGAGAAAATAACAAATAACAAGAACTTAAGCAGAGAGAAAAAATTCTGTCCATTTTATCACCTCAGTATCATCACTTTAAACGTAGTTTTTCCCAATTCAATGAATTTATGTGCAAGTTATATTATGTTCACTGAATTCCTTTTTATAGATATTCTCCTTTTTCGCGCGTACTTTAATAAAGAAAAAAGCAATTGTTCGCATTAGTGAAATTCGAACAATTGCCTTTTTAATCTAAAAGAGTATATGTGCAACTAATGCTGCGATTGGTAGTGAAATAATCGTACGAATTAAGAAAATAATTACTAGATCTAAAAATTTCAGTGGAATTTTTGTACCTAAAATAAGGCCACCGACTTCAGACATATAAATAAGCTGTGTAACAGAAACAACAGCAATCACAAATCGTGTCGTTTCAGCTTCAATTCCTGCTCCTAAAATTGAAGGTAAAAACATGTCAGCAAAGCCAACAACCATCGTTTGCGCTGCCTCAGCTGCCTCTGGTAAACCAAGTACTGTTAAAATAGGTTCAAACGGTTTTCCTAAAAATGCAAAAATATTAGTGAATTCAGCAAGCATTAAAGCAACCGTACCAAATGCCATAACGATCGGTGCTACACCAATCCATAAATCCAAGACATTTCTAGTCCCATCTTTCAAAAATTGACGTGGGTCACGATTTGCATGCGCAACGGCTAAAGCATTTTCTAAGCCGTGAGACACAGAATTATAGCCTTCAGGTAATTCCTCACGTGATAAATCTACTGGTGTACCGTCGATATAAGTGTCTTCTTTGTTAGCAAGTGGAAAAATTCGCGGCATAACAATCGCTAACACAAGACCGCAAAGTACAACCGTTAAGTAATATGGAATAAAATAGCGTGATAAATGCACTGTATCTAGTACTACGATACAGAATGTGATGGATACTACAGAAAAGCTCGTTGCAATAATGGCTGACTCTTTTTTCGTATAGTTCCCCATTTCATATTGCTTACTCGTCATAAGAACACCAATTGTTCCATCACCAACCCACGATGTAAGTGCATCAACTGATGAACGCCCAGGGCTTTTAAAGAGCGGACGCATGATTTTTACCATCATCGTTCCGAAAAATTCAAGCAATCCGAAGTTTGTTAAAAACGGTAATAGTAGGCCTGCAAATAAGAAAATCGTAAATAAAAATGTTACTAAACCACCGTCAGGATTCATTAATAATCCACCCGTATTTTCATTGTTAATCGCGGATGGTCCAAAATTAAACACGACCATTGAGGCAAATACTAAACCGATGACTCTTATAATTGTCCAAAACCAATTTACATAAAATAATGTATATAAAATACTAGATTCCTTTGCATTATTCCGAGGAACAAATTTGGCAATGAGTGAACCAATTGCCGAAATCGCAAATATAATTATAGTAAAGTAACTAATAATAGGTGCAACAAAACCTGCTAATAAATTTGCTAAAATAGCAATCGGAACTTTCCATCCATCTTCCGTTAAGACTGGTGTCATAAATAATAGAACACCAATAAGAGACGGAATTATGAAGAAAAAGTATGAAGAAGTAGGATATTTTTTCATCATTTAAAGCCTCATTTCTTTAGGTTTTTTCGAAGTTTTATACATCAAGCTTGTTAGGTACTTTAAAACCGCCAAGAAATGTATATCTGTATAAAGTTTTGCATTGAGTAGTTAATGAATGATCAAATAAAAAACATTCCTTTAAAAAGTAAGGAAGGAATGCCCAAACACTACTTTTTTATTATTAAAATCCTCAATGCATAAAGTTTTTTAGAATAATCACTATCACTCATTTTTATGAGCTAAAAAATATCGTAAACCTACGATACATCGGTTAATTCTACAACAAAATGCATTTTTATTCAATCTAAAATTTAATATTATTATTATTCTCTTCTAACATTATTTGCAATTCTTCTTTGTATCATTACTTTTCAACAAACCTCAATTTTACAGTGACTGACGACGTCTAAAATTTGGTGAACCCCTCCATTAATCATACCTATTTTGATTGCCTAAGAGATTTAACCAGCCCTTAATAGGCATACAAATAGACCATATCGTCTTTTATCTCATATGTTAATTATGAACCACAACTTATCAAAACAGGAGGTTTTACCATGGAAAGACATATGCAACATATGCAGCATATGCATCACATGCAGCATATGCATCACCATCATCATGCAAAAGGCCCGCATTGTTGTCCACCACTTACATGTCCAACTCAATATGAGCCGCCACATTGTTGTCCACCAGAGGATTATGTACGCACAAATTACATCCATACAGTTGTACCACATGTACAGCCAGCACATGTAACAACAGTTAATAAACATATAATTGATCATCAGTATCATTTCCCTTGCACTGAGTCTGTCGTGAATGAATGTTGTGAGACTCATACACTTTGCGAAATGCCACCTGAGCCTTGCCATATGCCACATCATCACCACCATCACCATCACATGGGGCATCATCATCACATGGGGCATCATCAACATCACCATCAGCAGCATATGCCGTGCCACCATCATATGGGCTATTAAAATAGATGCGATGAGGATACTCTGTAATATTAAAGACAAGTAATTGTTATATCATAACTTGTTTATATTGTTGCAATTATTATAAAAATGTACATTACTAAATTTCAATTTTAGTAGTGTACATTTTATTTTTTGCTGCTTAACATTCCTACTAGGATTTTAAGAAAGTCTCTACACCATTTTTCAATAACGGCAAACCCATTCACTTACAACCCTATCTGTCACTCCAATTCTTCCGCGATTTCAATCATAGATTCATTTCCATTTAAGTATCGCTGGACTGCTTGAATCAATTTTCGGCATTTACTTTTGCCATAAAAAAACCCCGTAAAAGTTAGATTGATGTCTAACTTTTACGGGGCGATTCAGAGAATTCCTTACGCTTTTTTTGTTCTTAGTTGATCTCAGTTTCTAATGTTTCTTTCCAATCTTGTTCATAGTCATCTTCATCAAGAACAACGTTATAAATTTTCCATTTACCATCATTACTTTTCTTAAGATGAGCAGTTCCTGATAAGTCAATTTTCATGTTAAAAGACATATCTGGCGCTGTCAAAGATATTTTATATACTAAGTTATCAATACGGACTTGAGCAAAATGATTATTTACAGAAACAGCTTTGATCGCATATTCACCAATCTGTTCCTTCTTGAATATAACATCTGATTCTTCAAACATTCCTGCCATATCCAAACTATCAAGTGAATAAGCTAATTGGTAACCAATTGTCGTTTCACGATAAAGTGCTTCTAATGCTTTTAAGTCTTGTTGTTCAATGAATTTCGTCTCATCTTTAATGTTACGATCAACTGCTTGAATGATCGCAAGTTGATCTCCATCTGTTTCGGGCTCTAGATGCAAGGCACGGTCAATCATCACGATAGCTTCAGCACGAGTTGCATCATTGTAAGGCTTGAAAACATTTCCGTACCCTTTGATAATTCCTACAGCTGCCGTTTTCACAACTGCTTCATAGGCGAAATTCCCCTTTGGTACATCTGGGAATACTTTTCCTGTTGCTGAAAAATCAAGCTTTGACTCGAATGCACGG
Source organism: Lysinibacillus sp. NPDC093692 (assembly GCF_050280125.1). NCBI lineage: Bacteria > Bacillati > Bacillota > Bacilli > Caryophanales > Bacillaceae > Lysinibacillus > Lysinibacillus sp. NPDC093692. The sequence continues at coordinate 220,990 of NZ_JBNNUW010000003.1, read as the reverse complement.
TAAATCATGACTGCCATTTCGTTACGTGTAATCTTGTCATTCGGTCGGAAAGTACCGTCTGGCTTACCATTGATAATGCCTTGACTACTAGCAACCTTAACAAACTCGTAATACCAATTCGCCGGTTTTACATCAGGGAACGATTTAACTGTTTCACCTGCACATAAATTCATCGAATTCACTAAAATTTTAGTGAATTCAGCACGAGTAATCGGATTTTTTGGTTTTATAGAGACGGATGTATATTCATATTCCTCTCCATCTTCTTCAAACGATTCTGTTTCCACATATCCGTCTATGATATCCGAATACACAAAGCGTTCCAATTCATTGTATGCCCAATGATCGTAATCAACATCCTCCAAAAAATACATATCGATGGATTTTTCTGCTGCTGCTGCTTCTGCTGGCGAAACAGAAATAAGTCCAAACAATACAAGGGAAGATAAAAAAACATATAGTGCTTTCATTGGTTTGCTCCTACTTTCTTCTATTAAAATTTTACCAATAGACATAGTTTACATGACTGCTACAAATATATATAGAGTGCAAAATATGGAAATAAAGAATGCTAGTCATATGCCTCATGAAAATCTGATGGAGGCTTTATTAGCTACCGATTTGGTTACATTAGAGGATCATTACGAACCGAAAAAGAAAGTATTTCAGGGAAAAGTGCATTTCCAGGGGGCGACGGGGTTTGATTATGAGGAAGAGCAGGGATTGTTGAATTCCTCTTTTAGTGAAGTTGATTTTGAAATGGTCAATCAAATTGAAGTGGCACGATTAAAGAAAGAGGGGAAATTAGATAATTCGAAAGGTGAAAAAGGTTCGAGAGTTCTAATCACAAATAAAAGCTGAACTAATGCAGAAATTAGTTCAGCTTAAAAATAATTCGTTATAATGTTGTACATTTCATAAAGAATACTGATGTAACAAGCGAATTACTTAACCTCTTGACTTTTAATAAAATTGACTTCCATATCGTTAAAAATGGTTGTTGAATGCATTTTTTATCAGTCTATGTATCTATTTATTTCTTCTTTTTGTAAAATTAGTAAATCTCTTAGTGACCAAATAAAGAATAGTAATGGTAAACCACTGATGATTAAAAACGGAAAAAGAGATGATGACATAGCACCAAGTAAAAACACTACTGGAAGAGTCGCGAGAAAAATCAAGAAATTAATCACACATGTAAATTTATAATACTTTAAAGAAGCTTCTTTAGGTTCTTTTTTTCTGAAAAAGATAAAAAAGATAATTTGATAAAGATAAAAAATTGATATACTTATAAATCCAAACGATGATACTATCTCCATTTAATTCACCTCTTTTAAAATAATAATGCACGTAGTCAAGTGTGTATAGGGCATATAAGAAAAACTTAAATATTTACGAATAACTTAGCTTTTATGTATTAATTTGCGTTCTTTTTATTATTTTGAAGACCTTCTTTTGATAAAATTTACTAAATTCTATCAGAAGATACCGCATAAAATGATGTACTTCCAGGCTAGGCGCACAAAAAAACGTTGGAGCATCATAGCCCCAACGTTTTAATTAGTACATTTTTAAATATTGATCGCGTTCCCATTGGTGTACTGTTGTACGGTACATGTCGAACTCGATTTCTTTTGCTTCTTTAAAGTTTGCATAAATATGCTCACCTAAAGCTGCTTGAGCTACTTCATCCTTAGCAAGTAATGCTAAAGCATCATCAAGCGCTGGTGGTAAGTTTGCGATACCATTCGCTTTACGCTCTTCATCAGACATCACGTAGATGTTTCGGTTAATAGCAGCTGGTGGTGTTAAGTTTCGACGGATCCCTTCAAGACCAGCTTCTAAAATAACAGCCATCGCTAAATACGGATTAGCAGATGGGTCCACAGAACGTACTTCTACACGAGTCGAAAGACCACGTGCTGATGGGATACGGATCAGTGGTGAACGGTTTTGAGCTGACCATGCTACATAACACGGCGCTTCATAACCAGGTACAAGACGTTTATAAGAGTTAACTGTTGGATTTGTCACAGCTGTGAAGCCTTGAACGTGAGAAAGGACACCTGCCATGAATTGCATTGCTGTTTCAGAAAGACCTAGTTCAGTAGATTCATCGAAGAATGCATTCTCTTTACCTTTAAATAATGAAACATTAAAGTGCATACCAGAACCCGCTTCACCGAATAATGGCTTCGGCATGAATGTAGCATGTAGACCGTGTTTACGTGCAATTGTTTTAACAACTAATTTGAACGTTTGAATATTGTCACAAGCTGTGATTGCGTCTGCATATTTGAAGTCGATTTCGTGTTGTCCAGGAGCTACCTCATGGTGAGATGCTTCAATTTCGAAGCCCATTTCTTCTAGCTCTAGTACGATATCACGACGGCAGTTTTCGCCAAGATCAGTTGGTGCTAAGTCGAAGTAACCACCGTGGTCGTTCACTTCTAGTGTCGGTTCACCTTTTGCATCTAATTTAAATAAGAAGAATTCTGGTTCAGGTCCTAAGTTGAAGCTTGAGAATCCCATATCTTCCATTTTCTTAAGGATACGTTTTAAGTTATTTCGTGGGTCACCAGCAAATGGCTCGCCTTTAGCAGTGTATACATCACAGATGAAACGTGCTACTTTCCCTTTTTCAGAAGTCCAAGGGAACACTACGAAAGAATCTAAATCAGGATGTAAATACATATCTGATTCTTCGATACGTACGAAGCCTTCAATGGATGAGCCATCAAACATCATTTTGTTTTCTAGTGCTTTGTCTAATTGGCTTACAGGAATCTCAACGTTTTTGATTGTGCCAAGAATATCTGTAAATTGTAGACGTATAAAGCTTACATTTTTTTCTTCGATTAGACGTTTAATGTCCTCTTTAGTGTATTTACCCACAGTTTTCCACACTCCTATAAATTGTCTAGCTTTTTATAATTACCCTACTCTATTAATAAAGACATGAATGATGTTGCCTTTTATTAATAGAATCGAGATAAATCCCCACGACGGATGGATGATTTTTGCATGCGCTGTGCTTGACGCACTTCTTCACGCATGATGTTACGTAATTCTGAGTCACTTAAATCACGCTCATCTGTTGAAACAGGTTCATTCTTTTTAGCGAACAGCTTTTTAATTTTCGCCATGTTCATACCCTGATCTAAATAATCTTTAATTTCCAGCAGTGTATCGACGTCATTTAATGAAAACATTCGACGGTTGCCTTCTGTTCGGTGCGGCTCAATTAAATGGTGTTCTTCATAATAACGAATCTGACGTGCCGAAAGCTCTGTCAATTGCATTACGATATTCATAGATAATAACGGCATAGTTCGTCTAATTTCACGACTCATTTAAGTTCCCCTCCAATACTCGCTAATCATATAACGAAAAATTTATAGTGTCAACCACTCATGTAAGCTTTCCTAACATGGATTAAAATATTTTTTTGAAATGATGAAAAATTGTAAAAAACTATACTTCACATCCTAACGTGGGGTTGATTTCCGTTCCGGCTTGGCGCTTTCCCGGGGACGTCCGATGAGCCGCTTCACTCGCGTTGCTCGCTCCAGGGTCTCGGGCCAACACGGTGTTGGTCACGAAGGCATTATCACGGGATGTGATGGTTTTAGCCTTCGTTCCTCTATCGCTAATCCCCAAGGAGTCGCCAAGCCTCCACTCCAATCAACTTATATCAATTTCGCCTTGTCGTAAATGCTTCCGGATTTTGAAGATCCGTGACATCCGCCGGAGGCTTTATCTCCATTCAGTAGGTGTTAGGATATTTCATCATGAAGTAGTCTTCTACTGAATGATGATAAATGGCATTCGCTTTAAGAAGCTTCATCTTCAACTGTTCGTTCATAAGTAAAAAAACTATTCAAAAGGACGTTTTGAATAGTTTTTCGTTACTTATTTTTGGATTTTTTGAACAGCACTACAAATAGCAAATTTTACGTGCTCGTATGTTAACCCACCTTGAATAAAGGCGGTAAATGGCGGACGAATAGGACCGTCTGCTGTGAGCTCAATGCTTGAACCTTGAATGAAAGTTCCAGCAGCCATGATGACATCATCTTCATAGCCAGGCATATACGCTGGCTCTGGTGCATAATGCGCATTAATTGGTGAGTTTGCTTGAATTTCACGGCAAAAAGCAATCATTTGTTCCGCCTTTTGGAAAGAAACCGATTGAATTAAATCCGTACGATTCGCATCATACCTTGGCGATGTATTCATGCCTATTTCTCCCAGCATAGCAGCTGTGAAAATGGCACCTTTTAATGCTTGAGATACAACATGTGGCGCGAGGAAAAATCCTTGATAGAAATCACCGAGCGTATTTAATGTTGCACCTGCCTCAGCACCAATACCTGGCGATGTCATACGGTAAGCACATTTTTCTACTAAATCTGCACGACCTGCAATATAACCACCAATTTTCGCTAAGCCTCCACCAGGATTTTTAATGAGCGAGCCTGCTATTAAATCCGCTCCAACCTCTGTCGGTTCTAGTGCCTCAACAAATTCTCCGTAGCAATTATCAACGAAAATAACTGCGTTCGGTGCTAATTCACGGATCTTTGCACACATTTCTGCAATTTGCGAAATAGTAAAGGATGGGCGTGTTGCATAGCCCTTCGAACGTTGGATAGCAATCATTTTTGTGTTTGCTGTAATTGCAGCTACAACACCTTCCCAATCGATCTCTTGATTATTCAATAAATCCACATGGCTATAACCGATTTTATAATCTTTTAACGAGCCAGTATCTTTATCGCCACCATCGACTATTGATTGCAATGTATCATACGGCTGCCCCGAAATATAAAGTAATTCATCACCAGGACGTAGTACTCCGAATAAGCTAAGTGTGATTGCATGTGTACCAGAAATAATTTGCGGACGCACAATGGCAGCCTCCGCTCCAAAAACCTCTGCATAAACACGTTCTAGATTGTCACGCCCTTCATCATCATAGCCATAACCGTTAGATGGGTGCAGATGATAATCACTTACTTGATGCTTTCGGAATGCAGCAAGCACTTTTTGTTGATTGAAGAACGCCATATCTTCTACCTTTGCATGAAAAGGGCGTACCTTATCTTCTATTTTAGCAGCTAATGCTAGTGTTTCTTCTAATAAATTGGTTGTAAAAGTCATTATGTTCTTCTCCATTTCACATTTGTTCAAATCTTATCTTAACAATTTGTGAGCTTGCCTGCAAAAATTGCTTGTGTTTCTAATTGCATTTAGGCGCTTAGTTAAATTAAAAACTATATCTATGCATTTCTGCTATAATTAGATACTTAATATCTGATAATTCCAAATCATAAGTCGATGCTTTCTTTGCTTCTGATACAAAAAAGAAGACTTTAATGTTTTCTAGTTCGTATTAGTAACTAATCTACAACAAGAAATGATTTTATTCACTTAAGGGGTGAAAGGGTTGGCTTGGGAGGTTTTTAGTATCATTGGAACAATTGCCTTCGCTATTTCCGGGGCAATAATTGCAATGGAAGAAGAATATGATTTATTCGGTGTCTATATACTCGGTATCGTAACTGCTTTCGGTGGTGGAGCTATACGAAATCTATTGATAGGTTTACCTGTAACTACACTTTGGGGTCAAGATATGATGTTCCAAATTGCCATTGCAGCGATTACGCTATTTTTCTTATTTCCGCACCGTCTTATTCAGCATTGGCATCGCTGGGGCAATTTTACCGATGCTATCGGATTATCCGCATTTGCGATTCAAGGTGCTCTCTATGCTGTAAAGCTCGACATGCCTATTAGTGCAGTTATTGTAGCTGCTGTCTTAACAGGGTCAGGTGGTGGAATTGTTCGCGATTTATTAGCTAGACGACAACCATTAGTCCTCCGTGATGAAATTTATGGTGTTTGGGCAGCACTAGCCGGGCTTATTATCGGACTTCAACTTTTCTCAGGGGATATCTTTTTATATGTATTATTTGGTGTGATCACAGTATTAAGAATACTTTCATATACGAAGAAATGGCGGTTACCGTTGCGGAAGTTGAATCGAGCATAGCTATACCGTTGCATATTAACAAGCCCAAATATCAGATTTGGGCTTGTTTTGAATTTTTCTTATTTTCACAAACGCCGTGCATCCACAGCAGCGACAATAAGTACCTAAAGATTAATAAATCTACATTTTCAACAGTAACATAGCTTCCTCTAATGTAGTCATGTTTTTCATCATAGAGCTTGCTGCATCCAAAATAGGAAAGGCTAAAGCTGCACCAGAGCCCTCTCCTAATCGCATATTCATTTGTAGCATTGGTTCAATTCCGAGCATTTCAGCAGCAATTTTTGCACCAGGTTCTTCAGAAGCATGAGAAGGAATAATATAGTCTTTTACGTTTGGCTCAAGTTCGTACGCAATTAGAGCAGCGATAGTAGAAATAAAGCCGTCAATAACAACAGGTTTGCGATGTGCAGCAGCAGCAAGTATTACCCCTGCCATCGCGCCAATTTCTAACCCTCCGACTTTTGCAAGAACATCAATAGCATCATGACGATTTGGTTTGTTTAATGCTATAGCTTTGCGGATGACTTCTACTTTATGTGCTATTCCTCCTGGTCCAACTCCTGCACCGAAGCCTGTCACTTCATTCGGATGACACTCGCGAAGAACCGATAATATAGCAGCACTAGGTGTTGTATTACCGATACCCATTTCACCTGTCCCGAGTACATTTATCCCTTTTTTGATTTCTTCCGTAGTTACTTCAATTCCTACTTCAATTGATTGAATGGCTTCTTCCTTTGACATAGCAGGACCCTTTGCCATATTGTCCGTACCATATTTAATCTTTTTAATGATGACACCAGCATCATGTGGAATATCCTCTTTAACCCCAACGTCTACCGTAACAATTTTTGCATTCGTTATTTTCGCGACAGCACAGACACCTGTTCCTCCTCTTGGGAAATTTAGCGTTTGGAAGACCGTCACATTTTGTGGATTCGGCGTCACTCCTTCTTCACAGACGCCATGATCCGCGGCACAGACAATAATTGCTTTATTATCAATTGCAGGATATAGTTCACCTGTAATACCGGATAGTTGCACAGCTAGAGTTTCCAGCTTCCCCAAACTACTAGGAGGTTTGCAAAGTGCATCTATGCGTTCTCTTGCCTGCCCCATCATTTTGTGGTCTGCACTTTGAATGTTTTGGATCGTTTGTTGTAATAATTGCATGAAAATTTCCCCTTTCTTATTTGCCCTTGTTACTCGAAGAATGATTTAGAGAAAAAAATAAAAAGCCTGTAGTTTATCCATAACAAATAAACTACAGACTTTTCCATCGTCTATATAATACGAAGCAGATAGGCAGGTCTCCTGGCTCAATTTCAACATTTCATAGAACCTTCCCAGAACGATGCTAGTGGCATTCTCTATGAAACTCCCTTTTACAGTGGTGGGACCGCTAAAGCTTTTCACTTTATTCCCTATTCTCCCGCAATGGGCACCTAATGCTTTTATGCAATTATTTTTAATTTACGTCAAAGTGTTTAATATGTCAACATTCGAAATTTTCGTGCATCATGTTTATTATAGTAAACTGATATTAATTATTCATATTTAAAAACTTTAACACAAAATACTAAAGTAATAACTGCTATAGCAGTTATTACTGAAAGTTCAGTCAGATACGTATAAAAATTTTGAGTCTCGAAAATAAGTGTTTTTCTAATAGCTTCAATAATATAATTAAGTGGATTAATATAAACAAATGGCATTAAAAATTTTGGCCATACATCACTCGGAAAAAAAGTACCACCTAAAAAAATGAATACTAGATTTGAAAGATTTCCCATAGTTGTGGCATTTTTTGTGTTATTAGCGTAAATTCCGATTATTAAACCTATGCCTAATAAACTAAGACCACCGATTAATAACAACGGGATTAATAAAAGAGTGTAAATCGAATTAAAATTTAATTGAACATTAAAAACGAAAACACTAATGACCAAAATAATAACTGTTTGTATAGCCATAATGAAAAGCTGTGTACTGAAAATAGATACCATTATTTTTGATGCAGAGATTGGCGTAACTTTAATTTTTTTAAAAATACCCCTTTCCCTATACGAAGCAATCATAACGGGTAATGCTATAAGACCAATAGCTCCATAAGCCATACCTAAAATACCAGGAAAAATATAAGTCATATAGGACATGCCGTCTCTTGCCGTATCTTTTCCGGCTGTACCCATTAAAGCCATCATAAGAATAGGGAACACCGTACTCATAACAACCGCTTGTTTATTTCTTATTTCCATTTTAAAAAATATAGAAGATAAATTCACGAAACTATTCATATTTTCAAAACACTTCCAGTCATATTTAAGAATACATCCTCTAAATTCGCCATTTGAATATTTATACTAGTCGTTGTTATTCTTTTTTCATCTTCTAATTTATTTATATAATCTAACGTTTTTCTAATATCTTTCGTATATAAATAGAAATAATCATCTTCTTTTTTAATCTTATCTACTGCAGGACAACTTTCTAAATAATGGACAGAAGAATCGGCAATTAAACCTATTTTTATTACTGAGTTTAAATTAGCATTATTAATAATCTCTTCAGGTCTTCCTACAGTATAAATACTCCCATTGTTAATAAAACATACATTATCACAGAGTGCTTCTACTTCTTCCATATAATGTGTCGTTAAGATTATTGTTGTTCCTTCTTCTCTAATGTCCTTTATAATATTCCATAAATCTTTTCTGGAGTTTGGATCTAAACCAGTTGTTGGTTCATCCAAAAATAGGACCTGTGGTTTATTGAGAATGCTTAATGCAATACTTATTCTTTGTTTTTGCCCGCCAGAAAGTCTATTAACATAAGATCTTTTCTGTTCTTGCATATTGACTTTTTTTAATAGATCTTTAATTTCTTCTTCTGTAACCTCCATGTTGTATAATATGGCGAAAAATTCAAATAATTCATCCACTTTAATATGATCAAAATAGGAGTTTGACTGAAACTGCACACCTATAAATGGTTTAATTTTATCTGCATCTTTTCTAACATCTAAACCATTGACCGTTATTGTGCCGGAAAAACTATTTTTAACTCCTTGTATACATTCTAATAAGGTTGTTTTTCCAGCCCCGTTTGGTCCTAGTAATCCAAACACTTCATTGTGGTTTATTGTTAAATTAATATTTTTTAGTATTTTTATATTTATGTTATACGAAAAACACAAATCTTTTATTGATATAACTTCATTCATATATAACACCTCAATTAGGATAGAATGATTCGTTTCATTTTTGCATGATTCAAATTTTCATTAATAAATGCCTGCATGTCTTTAATATTAATACTATCTAAGATCCGAAGCATTTCATCTAATGATATTTGATGTCTTCCGCTCACTCGCTCATTCCCTAAAAATAATAAAAAATCCTTATCATTCTCTAATATTTTGTAAATTTTATGCTGTAAAAATTTTTTACTTTTCTCGAAATACTTGCTCATTATGTTGATTTCTTTGCTGTCCGTGTTCACCTTTTCATTAATATGTAAGATGAGTGATTCTAAATCACTTTGTTCTGTAATAAATTGAACTTGCAAAATACTCTCATATTTAAAATGAATAGGTAAGCATACAATAAAATACACACTTTGTTCCTTCAATCGAAATTCTTCATACAGCAATCCCGTATCATTCATTGTCATCATAATACTAAACAAAGATAAATAAATTTTTTCATCTTTTGATAATCCATTATCAAACTCGTAACATATAGATACAAAAGAAGACGCTGATTTATCTGAATCTTCTTTTGTTTTCAACATAACATCCGTTTCTTTAAAAGCAGAAGGCTCTATCGTATCCCTTATCAATGAATTGATACGTAGTTCCTCTTCCTCTGAAGGTACCTCATAATGTTTATCAATAATTTCAGAAAAATCATCTATATATTTTTTACCACTATATAAAATGGAGAAGTTCTTACTATTATTTAAGTATTTTATTACATCAAGAATTTGGTTTAATTTAATTTTTGATAGTGTTAATTCAGTTCCCAATATTGGATGGCTTAAATCCTCATCCCAAATATTCTCAGTGATGATATCTTGAATATTTTTTTGATCAATGAATGTACGACTCTTCTTCTCTAACATAACCGTCTTTTTTTCATTAACAAATGAAATATTATCGATATTTGGATTACTTAAAACGGAAAATACTATCTTAATTATTTCTTCTACATCTTCTTCTTTGCATGACAACAATAAATAAAAATATTCATAAGAAGTAGAAAGTTTGAATTCAATTCCTTTTTCATTTAAGATATCTCTTAATTGATTTTCATTTGAATAGTGGCAACTTAATAATAAATGTTCTATTAAGTGAATCATCCCATAATAATTTTTTTGTTCATAACGTGACCCGATATTAAACCAAAATATGATATGAGATAAGTAACTTGTGTCATTCCTTAAATGATAAATGGGTATATCGTTTTTCGATAAAGTGTATTTATATTTTTTCATTTTTTATGCACCCTCTTAGATCTACTTAATTCTATAATCATTTTCTTCGTCTTTATGACCAATAAAAAATTCATATACAACTCCCTCAGATACACCATTTATATTTAAATACTCATTAATTTCATCATCAAAAAAGCCTCCAACAGCTAGAGTACCCAACTTCATAGCAGTATTCGTTAAATAAATATTTTGTCCTAAATGACCAGCATCGAGGTGAGCAAATCTATACGATCTATCTCCATACTTGTAAGATAGTCTAGGAAATATAGCTGTTACGAACATAAGAATTGACGCATTTTTAGCAATATCACTATAAGAAGTTAATGATGGTAAACAGGCTTCTTGAGATCCTTCCTTTAATAACTCGAGACAATGTAATTTAACATTGTAATGATATAAACCTTGCTCCAAATTCTCTACATTGTTTATTAGTAAATAAATTTCCAAAGGATATAGGCCACCGGCAGATGGTACAGTTCTTAATTCCTGTAAAGAATTTGTTTGTTTTGATGGTAAAAAATCATTAATTCCATAACTCATATACAATAAATATGATAATTGATTAAAAGAGATAGGTTTATTAATAAATTTTCTAACACTACGTCTATCTAAAAGAATTTCAGTGAAATTTTTATTAATAATTAAATTATGAAAGTTTTTTTCTAACGGGATTCTCTTATTCGATGTATATGTTTTATATGGCATATGACTTGCTTCTAAGAAATTTTTCTCTGTCAAAACACCCATTATATTTTTTCCTAGCATCTTTTCCTTTAATGAATTTAATTTTGTATTTTCATGGAAAACCTCATACATACTAGGGTTTTTTAACAATATTTCCTCTACCTTTTTCGATAGAATTTCTACTTCTGTTATCTGGCTCAAAAAATCACACCCTTTTTTATTTTATTTTCATTCTATTAAGGGAACGGATGTGGTATAGGGTTTAGTTCTTCAAAGTTCATAACTGTATCTTTTAAATTAATTTTTTTCGGTACCTCATATATTCTTGTTCCACCAGCTCTCGGAATTACATGATCATTAGTGATTTCTGTAAAGCCCGGAATTACTACCCTAATTACATGGTATCCCCTTTTTTTAACATCATTTGTTGTTAAATCATAAATAATAACATCATACCCTTGCCTTTTTAACATTTCTAAAGTAATTGATAGCTGTTTTTTATGAGAATTTTCATATTCAGGATATGCTTGATTAATATTGACAATATTATTAGATTGATATGCGAACTCAATGTGTTTTTTCATATTTTTATTCGTAAATAGTCTTACTCTACTATGAAAATCTCGTATATCACTAAAATCTTCTTTAAATTCGTCTTGAACTCCCTCAACAAAATCCCTTTTCCAGCTGATTCTTCCTTGAGATAATTCTATAAGGGTTTTAATGACTGCATCCTTTAAATTTAATCGAGTCGCAGCAGCGATTAGTGTACCGCCAGATAAATCTTCCAATACCCCTAAAACTGTTGGAACCTTTACATCCATTGTCATATCTATTAGATGAAATTTACAATTTGGCGTTTCAAAATATTGTTCAAATAAATCACTAATAACTTTATCACTTTCAATATTGATTTTTGGCATTGATAATTTATTGAACCATAATATACTAAAGCAGTCTCGCTCTATTACTTCAAAGATACCTTTTAAAATTGCCTCTTCCTTTGATTTTGCACAAGAAAGACCAGTAGAAACTGAATGCCATATTAGTTCTTCATCATTTTTGTGGAAGTAAGGAAGAAATACATTTGCAGCTGGGATATAAACACGTTCGTTTTGAATCAATGAATAACCTTTGACCCAATTAACGACTGTATCTAAATTTAATTTTTTGAATGGAAATTTAGGAGTAACATATTGTTTTTCATGATAATAAGCAAATTTGTCTGGATGAATGGCATTTTCCTTTAAATCCCTATAACTAGATAATACAAGTTCTTCTTCATTAATAAATGCAGATGAATATCTTTCGATTGCTTCACCAACTGCCGCATTATAGGCCGCTTCCATTGTTAGTCCCGCACCACTATTAAAATTAGTAGCAGATTCATTTGCAAACCTCCCTGAATTATTCGTGATAGCTGCCATTAAAAATACGGAAGGGTCATTCGGCTCTGGAAGCCAGTGAAATAAATCTTTTACTATACCTGTTTTAGAATTACATACGGCAGGATCAGCAAAAGGATAAATGGAAGACAAATTATTACTCGTTGCTTTTCTATCCATAAGTACCTCCTATTTTTGATATGAGTAGGGCTCCATCCAATACTTCTCCTCGCAATTATTTATAATATTTTTCCCGCAGATTTCACACCTCGGAATTTTCAGAAATTTATTAATGTTCAATTCCATATTATAGTTATCAAATTCAATAATACTTTCAATCGATGCAGGGAAATTCCAAGTAATATCTTTTATGAAGTACTTTATTACTTCATTTGTTAAAATACCTATTCCTGTCAAGAAGGAAGACATTGTTACTTCATTACTAACTTTATATCCATAGCCTTTTGACATTACTTTTTGATCAATTGCCTTATTTTCAAGATAATGATTTAAGTTACTATAAATTCTTGTATTGTAGCACTCTAGACAAGCAGTCAAATTTGGGATAACTAACGGTCCTATTTCGCTTTTGAAATTTTGAACAATTGCTCTGATAAATGATTTTTTATGTTTTAAGCATAATTTATTTATCTGTTTCTCTATAAATTTATTTTCTATAGTTTCTAATAAGATTAAAAAATCGCAACTTGTAATATGATTTTCCAATATTTCTTGATTCAAATAATTAAAACTACAAAGATTAAGTTCCTCAAAGTTATTCTTTCGGGAGAAATGAGAGATTACATTCTCAGAAAAATCATTTGGTAGTAATAAATTAATATTCTTAATATTAGAACCAAGCATGTATTCAACTAGGTATTCCGTATGATTCATAAGTGAAATAACACCTACAGTTTTATTATCTAGAATAGGTTGAATTTTACTGTAATCAACACCGATAGATTCATAACTTTCCTTTTCAGAATCTGAAAAACTTTTTATAAAGACAGGCGTGTCTAAATTCGTCAACCAACCCCTAGCAGTTAATTGTCCCAAAGCATTATGGATTTCTTCTTCAGATGCTTCTATTGAACAATTTTTTATTGTAAAAAAGTCGACCCCAATTTCAAAGTTTTCTATATTAGGTATAAGAATATTTTTTATATCATTTCCCTTTAGTTTAAACAATCGACTAGCAGTTTTAATTGTGATTTCATCTTCATCCATTTGGGCTATTGTAATACCATTTTTTAATGTAAACTTTAAATCTTTGTTCTGGATACCTCCCAATTGTTTCACCTTCTCTTTTTAAATTTAATATAATTCTAAAAACCCCCCCTAATAAATGTATATCAACCATACATTAACAGAAGAGGCTAAAGTTCTTTGTATAACAAAATAAAAATAATGATTTATCAATAGAAATAAAGCACTTATTTTCCTCCACTCATTTTGAAAGGTCTTTTGAACAACAATTGTTGCACTCTCAAAGTATGTAAATAAGTGCTTTATATTTTACAAATCATCCTGTAGAAGTACAGAAATAACAACAGCAACACCATATAGCTTCTGCAGTTGAAGGAACATCAAATAAGCGCATACCTTCATTTAGTTCAATAATTTGCATATCATCCCCCCCCTTACTTCTTTAGTTTTATATAGTAAACACGCTGGATGATATGGAGTAATTCAGCGTGTATTACTAAGTGCTAATAGATTTGTGTAAAGATTTATTCCTAGATTTTTATTGAGGTGCACTTAAAGAAACACGTCTTAATATTCAAAATGCATGTCTATCTAACTTCAAAGTTTTAATTTTCTGATTTTTAAGAATACTTAATTATTAATATAACAAATAGAACTTTTAAAACATCCGTATTTTCCGCAAATATTGCAATTTCACATATATTTCTCATAATGGAGATTAGTTATCAAGTTTTTAGAAATAAGTAGGTTAAAAGTTTTGAAAAATATTTAACGGGTATGATATACAAAAAACTATCTTTAGTTTCTCTCATTTCTAGATGAAGATATAACCAAGGAGTGAACAACTTGAATATTAATCTACTACTTGTAGATAATCGTCAATTAGTACTAGAATGCTTAAAACACAGATTAAACAAAGAACCAAATATTTGCGTGATAGGGACTCTTTCTAATTTTGAGTATTTACAACATGAAATAATCACTAATTCTCCGGATATTGTACTAATGAATTTCCGAATGGAGTTATCTAACAAAATCAATTTAACTAAACTATTAAAAAATATTCCTAATTTACGAATTGTCATATTATCGAAATATGAATATCCAGAATATATTCAAGCTACTTATATTGCAGGAGCTAGTGCTTTTATTTCAGAAGAAAAATCATTTCAAGAATTAATATTTACTATCAAACAAGTATATTTAGGTGATAAAATATTTCCTAAAATTGAAGAAAATCAGATAGATAGAATACTTACACTAAAAGAATCTGAAATATTGAAACGAATAGCAGAGGATAAAACTAATTTTGAAATTAGTGAGGAAATGATGATAAGTATAAGAACAGTTGAATACCATATCTCATCAATCATTAGGAAATTAGACGCAGAATCTCGAGTAGGTGCTGTTGTAACAGCTATTAAGCGAGGATTGCTAAGTATTAAATAGCATACTAATGTTTATTAACTGTATTTTTTCATCCTATGAAAGGCTAATTCATACTGCCTAAAAATTCACTAGTAGTAACGTTTATACTAATATAAACGTAGTAAAAAGGCTCTCATCCTTGCGATATAGTGTGAATATTCAAAAAATTATGGTATAAATTTGCATTAGCATATCATATTATGTACTTTTTAAGTTAACTACAATTGTATGTTATAGGTGGTATTATTTTGAAAAAAGAAATCAAAAAAGACTTGATAAAAAAAGTGATAACTGTTTTTACGATAGGTTATATTTTAATTAGTTTGTCTTCTCATCTCTTTAAGTATATTTTATAGTATGTCTGTCCCTAAAAAAGTAAGAAAAAAACAAGAAGCCTTTTATTCGAAGGCTTCTTATTTTTATCAAAATACATGAATCAATTTACTCATTGAATCCAGTGTTTATTTTTTAAACAAGCAATAACGTTATCGACCCTAGATGATCCTAATATAAAAAATCCATCAATACAAGCTGTACAAAACGGTACTACACAAATTCCTCAAGCCCACGCAAGCTGCTACTACAATTTTTGCCACAACAAAGTCAACTAAGAGTATAGTCGAAAGACAAAGTACAATTTCTGCTATCACAAATGCTTTTAGGAGCTTCCTGTCAGTTTATCGCTGTGAGATCAACTTTGTTTTGTCTAATTCACTCAGACATGTTGCACCGAGCAAAAGAATAGCGCCTATTATTTGTAGGGTCGTCATTTTTTCTCCAATAATTATCGCCGAAATCAGTAATGATGTTAGCGGATCAATATAGCTTAAAATAGCTATACTTTGCCCTTTTAAATGACGCATTCCGAAAAAGAACAGATAGAAGCCGATCCCAGCATGGACGATGCCCAATGCTATAAGTAAACTAATTGATTTTATATCGATTTGTATTACTTTGAACCCATTAGTCCCCACAAGATAAAGTGCGAGGAATAACGCTGCTAAAGCAAGCTGAATAATCGTATTATCGGGCTCTTTTAAGCCATGAATATACTTATTGGTGAATGTAACTATTGTATAGAAACAAGCTGCAATAAGCCCATAGATAATTCCGACATAATGTTCGCTCGTTTCGGTAGTTTGACTTTGGACAATAAAATACAGGCCTACTAGCGCAACACAAACATAAAAGATTTTCCGTGCAACTATTTTCTCTTTCAAAACGATTGGTGATAAACAAATTACTAGTACTGGAGCAAAATAGTAGCTTAGTGCCGCATTTGCGATGGTTGTTTCCTTGTACGCTTGGAAAAGAAAAATCCAATTGCCACATAAAGCAAAGCTCGAAAGTATCAATGGCCATTTATTTTGCAAAATAGTTGTTTTCGTAAATTTTTCTTTTTTATAAAGGAAAATCAACAGTAAAAAACAAGAGCCAATGAGACTCATCCAAAAGGCTATTTCACTTGAAGGCAACTTAATATATTTTGCAAAAACACCGACAGCGCCAAAAATAATCATCGATACAATAAAAGATGGTTTTCCGCTCATTTCTAATTCCTACTTTCTACATGTATATAGTCTCCGATATACAGTAGAATCTATTGAGAATTAGCAAGCTTTTAATGAATGCCTAAACAGTAGATTCTACTGTAAAGACATTGTTGGGGGTGCTATTGTTCGATACATACTTATCCCTCCTTAACGGTTTTAATTGTAACACATTTCTGAATATTCGTGCGCAAGAATATTAATGCTAGATGCTATCTTTTGATAAGTGCCAAAACGATAAAAATTAATGAAAACTGGTGTGCTAAATAAGTTTGGGAGTTAATAAAATCTAAGGCAGGACAAAATTAAAAAGGTAGGTGAAGAGACGTTGGACACAAAAGAGCTAAGAAACGCAATTGCTGAAACATGCGAGAATTATGATAGCCGATATGCTCAGCTAGTAAAACCGATAAACCAAATATTAATCAATGTAGACGCTTCAATAAGTGAAGATACAGCGAATAAAATCATTGAAAACTTAAAGTTATTTCACAGTGGAGATAAAAACATTACTGAATGTCACTTCGATGAGAGCGAAAACTTCTTAATGGAAGGTATAGAACACCTTCAGAGAGGAGATCTTGCGAATGGCGCATTACAAATTTACGGTGCCGGTTTAAACTTTGCCAGTTATAACCTAAAGATCCGGGAGCTAAAAAATGAAAATCCATACAATCATTTCGAAAAAAATTTTAGCCTTATTATAGACTCACTAAAAAAATAAGCGCAATAAAAAAAGAAAGAGCGAATATTGAAAGGCTCTTTCTTTTTTTAGTATGTCATTATTTAAATTCTAACTCTCCATCATAAGCAAGCATGCCGCCTTCAAGGTTTGTTACGTCAAAGCCTTGAGCTTCTAGATATGCACAAGCATTTGCTGAACGTCCGCCTGCCTTGCAAACGATAATGTATGGCTTAGCAGTATCTAATTCTTCTAAGCGCTCAGGGATTGTCCCAAGAGCAATGTGCTGAGCACCAGGAATCATACCCTGAGCTACCTCATCCTCTTCACGAACATCAATAATGAATAGGTCTTCGTTTGCATCTAATAGTTCTACTATTTCTGTTGTATCCATAGATTTCATCTGTGTAGTCCTCCAAAATGTCAATTTCCTCTTACATTATAGCCTGAAGGCAAAAAAACAGCTAGTGTCAAGAACACTAACTGTTTAAGTATAGTTTTTTACGGCTCCTTACCATAACGTGAGGTTGATTTCCGTTCCGACTGGGCGCTTTGTTGTTGGTCACGAAGGCGTTATCACTGGACGTGATGCTTTTAGCCTTCGTTCCTCTAAATCGCTAATCCCCAAGGAGTCACTCAGTCGTAACGAAGAGCAACTTATTCAAATGGTAAACGTTTTATAAAATCTGATTCCCAAACTTTTGATGATGAATGATCTATTCACCTGTCTCTAAAAAATCCACTTGCTTTGCTGGAACAAATGTAGAAATAGCGTGTTTGTAAATAAGGTGTTGTTTGCTATCAGCATCTAGTAATAATACTGTAAAATTATCATAGGATTTCACAGTTCCTTTTAACTGAAATCCGTTTAACAAAAACACAGTTACAAAGACATTATTTTTACGTAAATGGTTTAAGAATGTATCTTGCAAGTTAATTGATTTCATCAAATATACCTCCCTATACTCTCTTTCTACCTCTTCATTCCTATAGTAGCATGTTCTACCAATTTAGCAATTAGTAATTTTTAGAAATTATTCAAAGTTTTTCTTCATTATTAACAAAATATACATCCATTTTGTTACGGAAATATGTTAGCTGTCTTTTCGCGTAGCGGCGAGAATTTTGCTTTAAGCTGTCAACGGCTTCTTCTAAAGAGCATTTACCATCTAAGTAATCGTATAATTCTTTGTAGCCGATTGCTTGGATTGATTGCACACCACGAATATTTTTCTGCCATAAGCCCTTTACTTCTTCTAAAAGTCCTTTTTCCATCATTATATCAACACGACGGTTAATACGATCATAGAGCACTTCACGTGACATATTTTGCCCGAGCCCTAAAATCACATGATTGTACAGTGGAACCTCTCCACGATTTTGTTCTTCGGATGCCTTTGAAACGCCACTAAGCTCAATCATCTCTAACGCACGTATGACACGGCGAGTATTATTTGGATGAATAGTCTCCGCTGTTTGTGGATCAAGTTTTTTCAGCTTAGCATGCATCGCCTCTGGTCCTAATTTTTCCAGTTCTTCATAATAGGCTTTCCGTGCCACCTCATCTACCTGCTCCTCTGTAAATTGAAAATCAAAGAGTACTGCCTGCACATATAAACCTGAGCCCCCTACAATAATCGGTAGCCTGCCACGCGTTTGAATTTCTGCAATTTTAGCTCGCACTAATTTTTGATAGTCTGCTACTGAAAAGGATTCTGTTGGCTCTTTGAAACTTAGTAAATGATGGGGTACACCCTCCATCTCTTCTTCCGTAATCTTAGCTGTACCAATATCTAAGTCTCGATAGATTTGCATGGAGTCACCGTTAATGATTTCTCCATTATATTTTTTTGCTAACTCAATACTTAATGCTGTTTTCCCAGATGCTGTAGGTCCTACGATTGCTACGACCTCTGCCTGTTGTATTTTATCTTGTATCATATTTTTCTAACCACCGTAATAAAACTTGATAGACTGCCTCTCGATTATCCTCGTTTAGGATTTCATGGCGCTTATCCTCAAATAAGTAGACCGTCACGTCCTGTATGCCTGCTTCTGTAAATTGTTCTGCAACAGCGTATACACCTTGACCTTGTTCTCCTACTGGATCTTTGCTACCACTTATCAATAATATCGGTAAGTCTTTTTTCACTTTTGCTATTTCACTTTTACGATTTAACGACCTGAAACCTGTTGTTAAATCGACAAAAAATTGATTTGTTGGGATAAAGCCACAATACGGATCATCTATATATTTTTCCACTTCGTCCTCTACTGAACATAACCAATCATAAGCAGTCTTCGAATTCGGGAACTGTTTATTAAAGCTACCAAAGCTCAGCTTATTTAATAACTTGCTCTCTGTCTCTTTACCAAGCTGTTTGGCTAATACTTTTGCTACTAAATTCCCCATCGTATGCAATGCTGTAACATTCCCTGTTCCACAAAGAATCACGTGATCCACTTGATCGCTGTGCAATTGTATATATCTTCTAGTAATGAACGATCCCATACTATGACCAAATATAATTAATGGTACATCTGCAAATTGTTCATGCAAAAATGTTACTACTTCATGCGCATCCTCTACGACACGATCAAACCCATTTTGTTCAGCAAAAAAACCTAATGTGCCATTATAGGCCGCTGTTTCTCCATGCCCTCGATGATCATGCATTGTCACTGCATAGCCCGCTTCGTTTAGGCTATTGGCAAATGTAACATAACGTTCACTATGCTCCGCCATGCCATGCAATATATGAATATGACCAATACATGGCTTCGATGGTTTTAATGTTCGAATAAACAGAAAATGGCCATCTGACATTTCAATATAACGCATTACCTACACTCCTTCCTCTGCAAAATTTGTTGCATCTAAAATAGCTTGCTCTAGTTGAGCTACATAAATATTTCTTTGTGACTCTGTATAGTTAAAATGTTGTTGCATCACTTGAATGACCTGCTGTTTATAACGTTTTACTGCATCAATATCAAAGTATAATAAGCCTGTTCGACGAATAAAGAAATCACTTGGCGTATACACCATTTCCGCTTCTATGCCATAAAGTAACATGGCATGTAAAACTAAAGGCATCGTACTTCCGTGCTCATGTAAAAATTTCACCTGGTTATATAATGCGTCAACATTTGTCCCATATTTTTGTACAAGTTGTTTTGCTTCATCATAATTAAGGCCATACTGAACGCCCTCTTTAGCTTTATAAGAACTATAATCAGGGAAATTAATGGCATTAATGCCCTTTGCACCGGAAAGTGACAACTCACGTGTTACACATGGACTTGCGTGCTTATATTTATGGATCTTTACAATTTTATCAACGATTGTTTCTGCCATTTGACGGTAGCCCGTCAGTTTACCACCGGCAATTGTTATTAGCCCACTTGGAGCCGTCCATATCTCATCTTTGCGTGAAATTTCGGATGGATCCTTGCCTTTTTCATAAATAAGTGGACGCACACCTGCCCACGACGATTCAACCGTATCTCTTGAAATATTTGCAGTTGGAAACACTGTTTTTGCAGCTACAATTAAATAATCAACGTCCTCTCGGGTAGCGACCGGATGTGTAGGGTCTCCCTCGTAAACTGTATCTGTTGTTCCTACATACGTTTTACCATCACGTGGAATTGCAAAGGCCATACGCCCATCCACTATATCAAAGTACACGGCTTGCTGTAATGGAAAATCTTTTTGATCAAGGACAATATGGACCCCTTTTGTGAGACGTAATTGTTTTTTGTCTACTACTTTATCCTTTTGACGGACTTCATCTACCCAAGGTCCAGTTGCATTGACGATTTGCGCAGCATGCACATCGATTGTTTTCCCTGTAACATGATCCGTCACTTGTGCCCCAACAAGCTTTTTCTTCTCATATAAAAACCCTGTCATTTCCGCATAATTTAGACAAAGTGCCCCATATTCCACAGCTTTTTTCAACACTTCAATAGTTAGACGGGCATCATCTGTACGATATTCAACGTAATAGCCACCACCAATAAGCTCATCTTGATTGAGTAAAGGCTCTAGCGCTGCCGTTTCCTGAGCGTTTAACATAGTTCTACGTTCATGCTTTTTAACACCTGCTAATCGATCATAGACCTTCAATGCCAATGATGTTGACAATGGTCCAAGTGAGCCCTTTTTATATAATGGTAGTAGCATTTTTTCAGGCGTTGTAACGTGAACAGCATTGTCATATACAATTTCACGCTCACGCCCAACCTCCGCTACTACACCTACATCAAGTTGCTTTAAATAACGAAGTCCACCGTGAATAAGCTTTGTTGAACGGCTTGATGTACCAGCAGAAAAATCCTGCTTCTCTATCAAAGCGACTGATAACCCCCTCGATGCTGCATCAAGTGCTATGCCAGCACCAGTAATGCCACCACCGATGACTAAAACGTCAAAGCTATATTGCTCTAAAAAATGCATAATTTTAGGACGATGCTCAAATGAAAACATACCTTTTTCCCCCATTTGCTATAAATTGAAAATACGTGTAACTTTTGCTGTATATGTCTGATTGTATAACTAGTTATAACTTTAAGCATAGAAACTCCAATGTCATTCGTATAGCTCATCACCATAACATGTAGTTGAGTTCCGTTCCGACTGGGCGCTTTCCTGTGGGCGTCCGATGAGCCGCTTCGCTTCGCTGCAGGGTCTCATCTGTGACGCTAATCCCCAAGGAGTCGCCCAGTCTCCACTCCAATCAACTTAATATCCATGACATACATTCTAGCAAAATGTCATCCACAACTTTTGATGATGAGTCATTTGTATATGCTTTACCTACAAAATTCCTTTATGCACATGTACTGTTTATGTTACTTTTGAACCTTTGTTCTAGGCGTTATAATTACATTACCCGTTTAAACATTTTTTCTACTTCATAAGATGTAAAATGAATAAGTACTGGACGTCCGTGCGGGCATGTAAATGGATTGTCGGCATTGCGTAAATCTCGCAATAACACTTCCATTTGCTCTTTTGTTAAATAATAATTGGCCTTTATCGACTTTTTACAGCTCATCATAATCGCCGCCGCCTCACGTAATTTTTTGACGTCCGCTTTTTTAGTTGTCAGCACTTGTTCAATTAAGTCCTCAATAATTTCCTGTTCTTCCCCTTTAGGGAACCAGCTCGGATGCTCTCTTACGACAAATGATGCCTGCCCAAATTCCTCTAAAAATACGCCTACAGCTTCTAACTCCTGTCGATTTTCTCTTAAAATAAGAGCCTCGTCAGCAGCATAATGGAAAGTCAATGGCAACAATAAAGCCTGACGCTCATTCGGATTCACCTGACCGACCTTTTCACGGAAAAATTCATATTTAATACGCTCCTGAGCAGCGTGCTGATCAATTAAATAAAAGCCATCCTCCATTTGCGCAACAATATACGTGCCGTGAATTTGCCCTATCACTTCAAGTGCAGGGAATGGTTCTTTCGGAGGCTCATCCTCCAAAACTTCCATTGGCTTTTCTAGTGTCACTTCTTCTTCAGGACGATTCACTTCCATCATTGGTGTCGGTTGCCAACTTTCTTCAATGGCAGTAGGGACGGATTCAGATTGTGGCACTATAGGATCTAATGTGTTGGATTCTTGAACAGTTTGTACATCATAAAGTTTCTCTACAATAGCATTCATTTTCTCCACATTAAGCTTCGGTGCAGGTTTCCAAATATTTAACTGCTCTGTCTCAGACTTTGCCACTTTCTCCTTCTTTTCCATTTGCGGTACTCGAATAACATGGCGAATATTCTCTCGTATCGTTTCCTCAATTAGCTTAAGAAGCTCAGGCTCCTTACTTAAACGTATTTGATGCTTGGCAGGATGAACATTGACATCTGTTAAATAAGGATCTCCCTCTATAAAGAGCGCTACAATCGGAAAACGTTCAATGGGCAAATACGTATGATAAGCATCTACAATCGCTTTTTGTATTAAATAATGCTTCACCCAGCGACCATTCACAAATAACGACATATAGTTTTTCGAGGCACGAGTCACCTCAGGTAGTGATACAAAGCCAGAAATTTTATAATCCTGTGATTCTCCACTGAATGCCACCATTTTTTTAGCATTATGCACACCGTAAATGGCCGCTAACACTTGCTGAACATCCCCTCGTCCATTTGTTTGTAGCAATTGCTGGCCGTTATGCAGCAATCTAAACGCAATTTGTGGATTACCGAGCGCAAGGCGGTTCATTAAATCAATTGTATGCCCAAGCTCGGTCTGTATTGTTTTCATATATTTTAATCGAGCAGGTGTATTGAAAAATAGCTGTGCTATTGTAAGATCTGTTCCCTTACGCAAAGGGCCAGGTTTATGTGTGGCGATATGCCCACCCTCAAGCTCTAAATACGTTCCTGATTCACCATTTGATGTAATCAGTGTCATTTTTGACACTGATGCAATGGAAGCTAATGCCTCACCACGGAAGCCAAGTGTACGAATTCGAAATAAATCATGCTCCTGATGAATTTTACTTGTCGCATGGCGAGAGAATGATATTAATGCATCCTCTTCATCCATACCACTACCATTATCAATGACCTGAATTGAAGTGAGGCCCGCTTCTAGTAAAAAAACATCAATGGACGTACTTCCTGCATCAATGGCATTTTCAACAAGCTCTTTAACTACAGAGGCCGGTCTTTCTACTACTTCCCCTGCAGCGATTTTATTGGACAGCCACTCGTCCATAATTTGTATTTTTCCCATAGCGCATCACTCCTTTACTTTTTTGCATTTACTAGTTGTTGCTGTAATTCATATAAAATATTCATCGCTTGCATTGGTGAAGTGCCTAGAATATTTACTTTTTCTAGGTTTTTAAGCACCTCAGATTCTGCAGGAGAAATTGGTTCTTCTTCTGTAAATAGGGACATTTGCATTGGCTTTTCATCAACTTCCTGTACCACGACTACTTCGTTTTCGGCTTCGTGTCCAGCCTCGCTTCCTGCCTCGAAGTTTTCAAGCAGTACTTGTGCTCTTGTTAAAATTTCCTCTGGTAATTGAGCAAGCTGTGCTACATGAATCCCGTAAGATTTATCGGCAGCCCCCTTTTTCACCTTATGCAAAAAGACAACTGTGCCATTTTTTTCAGTAGCAGATACATGTACATTTTGCAGTCGAGGAAGCTCCTTTTCTAGTGCCGTTAATTCATGATAGTGAGTTGAGAACAGTGTGTTTGCTCCAATTTTATCATGGATGTATTCCATCATGGATTGAGCAAGACTCATGCCATCATAAGTAGATGTCCCGCGACCAATTTCATCAAATAGCATTAAACTATTTTTTGTAGCATGCGTAATGGCGTGCTGAGATTCTAACATCTCCACCATAAAGGTTGATTGTCCCGCTGCTAAATCATCTGCCGCACCGATGCGTGTAAAAATCTGATCTGTAATTGGTAATCTAGCTTTTTCAGCAGGCACATAACAGCCCATTTGTGCCATCACAACAATTAGTGCAACTTGACGCATATACGTACTTTTACCGGACATATTCGGACCTGTAATCAGCATCATATTGTTATTATCCTCAAGAACACAATCGTTTGGCACATACATTTGCTTATTAAGCATTTTCTCAACAACTGGATGGCGCCCTTCAATAATTTCTAGCGCACGCCCTTCATGAAACTCAGGCTTCGTAAAACGATATTTCTCTGAAACACTCGCAAAACTTACTAGCACATCCAGCTCACTAATACTTGCCGCTAATGCTTGTACACGTGGAATAAACGCCTTTAATTCATCACGTATTTCCACAAACAAATTATATTCTAACGTTAAACTTTCTTCCTCCGCATTTAAAATTAATGCTTCTTTTTCCTTAAGCTCTTGCGTAATATAACGTTCAGCATTTGCCAAAGTTTGCTTACGTTCATAGCGTGTTAAATCAGCTAAATGGATATTAGATTTCGTAATTTCAATATAATAACCGAAAATTCGATTGTAGCCTATTTTTAAGTTTTTAATGCCTGTTTTCGCCCGCTCCTCTTGCTCCAGCTGAGCAATCCAATCTTTCCCATTCCGTGAGGCATTGCGTAGCTCGTCTAAACGCTCATTATAGCCATCGCGAATGACGTCCCCCTCTTTAATCGTAATTGGTGGGTTGTCCGTAATTGCACGAGCTAAAAGTACCTCCACATCCGCACACGTATCAAGTGCTGCGCCTAGCTTCTGCAATGTTTCTTTATTAGCACCACGTAATTGCTGCTGAATTACAGGTACTTGACGTAAAGAATCACGTAGCTGCGCTAAATCACGTCCACCTACATTACCAAAAGCTACACGTCCAGCTAAACGTTCTAAATCGTATACTTGTTTTAAAGAGGCTTGGAGCTCCGTTCTTACAAAATACTCCTCCAACAAATCAGTGACGTTCGCTAGTCTCGCTTCAATGGCAGAACGTGAAGCAAGAGGTTGGTGTAACCATTGCTTTAATTTCCGTCCGCCCATTGCCGTCACGGTGTCATCCAACAACCATAAAAGCGTGCCCTTTTGATCGCCGCCGCGAATAGATTGAATAAGCTCTAAATTACGCTTAGAGCTAGAGTCAATACGTAAATAATTTTTCATTTCATTATACGTAAATGCCTGGATATGTGATAAGGAACGCATTTGTGTTTTATCGATATAATGAAGCAAACGAAGGCAAGCGATTTGTAAATCATTCGGCACCGCTTCTACATAATGTGCAGCTTTAGCCAACGTCATTTCATCTGTTTCAATAGAAAGGACGATACCGACATTAACTGCATGCTCTGCTAATAGCAGTTGCAAATTTTCCGTGACAATTAATTCACGAATACCGTATGCCTGCATTTGCATTAATAGTGCTTTACCGTCGCCCTCAATCGAGGAGGCTACTGCTTCACCTGTAGATAAGTCTAAATAAGCGTAGCCAAATGTCGTATCATCAAAGTGCTCTGCAGCGCCAATAAAATGATTGGATTTACCATCGAGCGACTTACTTTCCATGATCGTACCCGGTGTAATAAGTTGTACGACTTCACGCTTCACTACACCTTTTGCTTGCTTCGGATCTTCTGTTTGCTCACAAACTGCAACCTTATAGCCCTTTTGCACAAGTGTTTCAATATAATTTTTTGCCGAATGATGTGGAACACCACACATTGGAATTCGCTCTTTTGCACCAGCATCTCGGCTCGTTAATGTAATTTCTAAAAGTTGTGAGGCATTAATAGCATCCTCAAAAAACATCTCGTAAAAGTCGCCTAATCTAAAAAATAAAAAGGCATCCTTGTAATCTTCCTTTACCTGTAAATACTGTTGCATCATTGGTGTATATGTTGTCATTTTAAAAATTCCCTCGCTCTAACCATATAGATATTTTTATTATAACAAAAGATACATGCGAAACGCTTCAATCACCTTTTTTTAAGATGCTAGCGCTTCGCATGTATAAAAGAAATATGTTCTTTACTATTATCTTTGTCGTTCATCAGGAAACGATGAAGACTCTAAAACATACCTGCCTTCTCCACTAGAGCTAGACGAAGAAGATGAGCTTGAGCTTGAACTTGAGCTCGAACTAGATGAAGACGAGGATGAGCTCTCATCATCAAAGTTCCATTCCTCTTCGAAATCTAGTGGATGTACACTAATACAAATCGTCGTTTCTCCCATTACCTCTACAACGACTTCACGTTCTACTAAGATTTCAAATTTCGTACCGCATGGAGAAATGATTGCCTCTATGCAGTTTGGCTCTTGAATGACACGTACACGTACATCATCACCAACACTTACTTCGCCTTCTCTAAATGAAAGCTTCACTTTGTCTTTATAGTGCACCGTTTCAGAAAACACTGCTGTTTTCGAATGATTACTATAGGCATACCATACATTGACATCAAACTTCCCTGATACTTCTACAAATTTACCGACTTTTTTCGCGGAGCAAGTATGATTAATAACCCAGCAACCGAGAATGCTTGTCGGCTTATTTGATGGACATAATGTTACACGTTCTTCTGTTCTCTTCTTCCCTTTGGCAACTACTGCTCTCGTCACGATTTGTCGTAAACGTTTCAGCGCAATTCCTCCTTCGACTCTTTTCACTCCATCATATGCAGGTAGCGCCTATTGGGTGAACATATATTTTTATAGAATCGAATTAAGGATTAAATTCATTTTACATAGTATGTTGTCAGAAACACGCCAATATCTATGAAAATTGAAGCCTAGCCGTAATTGTTGCTTATATTGTATGTCTCTTCAGCAAATCGAGGGGTTGATTTCCGTTCCAGCTGGGTGCATTCTTGGAGTCGCCCAGCCGTAACGAAGATCAACTATTTCACATTGTATGTCTCTTCTGGCATTTCACTTTAATTTATGATTATAAAACGAAGAGCGACAGGCATCTTCATTTCATTGACACAATAGTTTTTTAACAATAGTAAAGCTCGAATGAAAGCATTCATTCGAGCTATTTCTTCAATTATTTTTATGAGCAGCTGCCTGGTGTTGTATTTGCTACGTATGAGCCAGTTTCTCCACGAAGTAAATCCCCACCTGTTGAACGAACAATCTCATTTGTAACATTGTTTGCAATTGTGTTTGACACTAGTTGTAATAAATCATTTACATCCCCTTGAGATTCTTTAAATTGTTGAACTACTGGGATTGCGTTGATTTCTTCTTCGATTTTTCCGATTTTATCTTCAATTAATTTAAGCGCTTTTTCTTTTCCTAAGTGTTGGAAGTTAACAGCTTGCTTTTGTAGGCTTTTTAAACTTGCAATACGTTCACGTACTTGTTGGTTTTCATTGATTTGTGCTTCTGCCTTTTTGAAAAATTCTACTTCTGGCGTATTGGCAATCATATGCGCAATTTCATGTGACTTCTTGATTAAATCTTCTTTTGTATATAATACTTGTGTCATTTACGCTTCCACCTTTTCATTTTTTACTACTTCTACGAATTCACCACTCAGTGAATATGAAGTAGCTTCAACTATTTTTACTTTCACTAATTGACCAATTAAATCTGCTGGGGCTTTAAAGTTTACAAGACGGTTTTTACGCGTGTAGCCAGCTAACACATCATCACGTTTTTTACTCGTTCCTTCGACTAATACTTCTACTATTTCACCCTTCAAGCTCTCTAATGCTTTGCGAGAGTATTCCCCTACTACCGCATTTAATCGGTGAAGACGTTCTTTTTTCACTTCTTCAGGTACATTATCCACCATTTTGGCAGCAGGTGTACCCTCACGAGGAGAATAAATATAAGTAAAGGCCATTTCAAAACCTACTTCACGGTACAAGGATAATGTCTCCTCAAATTGTTCTTCAGTTTCATTAGGATAACCTACGATAATATCAGTCGTTAGTGTTACTTCCGGAATAGCCGCTTTAATTTTCGCTACTAATCCAAGGAAATGCTCACGTGTATATTTACGCGCCATAATTTTTAGCACATCATTTGAACCAGATTGTACTGGTAAGTGAATATGCTCCACTAAGTTACCACGTTTTGTAAGTACTTCGATTAAATGATCATCGAAGTCACGTGGATGACTCGTTGTAAATCGAATACGTGGGATATCGATTTTTCGTAATTCATCCATTAAATCACCAAGTCGATATTCAATATCCTCAAAATCCTTACCGTAAGCGTTGACATTTTGTCCTAAAAGCATAATTTCTTTATAACCCGCAGCCGCTAGTTCACGAACTTCAGCAATGATTTCTTCTGGACGGCGACTACGTTCCTTACCACGTGTATAAGGTACAATACAATACGTACAGAATTTATCACAGCCGTACATAATATTTACCCAAGCTTTGATGGAACCAAGACGTTTTTTCGGCAGATTTTCAATTACATCGCCTTCTTTAGACCAAACCTCAATGACCATTTCCTTAGACATATATGCTTCTTTTAAAATGTTCGGTAAACGGTGAATATTATGTGTACCAAACACCATATCGACATGCGGATAACTTCTTAAAATTTTATTGACCACGGATTCTTCCTGTGACATACAGCCACAAACCCCGATTAACATTTCTGGATTTTTACGTTTATATTTTAACAGGAAGCCAAGTTCTCCAAATACTTTATTTTCTGCATTTTCACGGATGGCACACGTATTCAGTAATACGACGTCAGCTTCATCAATTATATCTGTAGGCGTATATCCTAGCTGCATAAAAATCCCAGCCATAACTTCTGTATCATGCTCATTCATTTGACAGCCATACGTACGAATATAGAAAGTACGCCCTGTTCCCATACCTGCAAACTCTTCTGCAATGTTAAAGTCCTTATGGTACTTAACATCTTCTTTCCCACGTTTTTTAGCATCTTTTAATGAAGGTGCCGTAAAGACCGTTTCAAAATATTTACTATAATCCTTTTCAGGCTTGTCTTCTTTTTTTGGTTGATTGACTTGTTGATTAGCTAAGCGTTGTTCTTCATTCATTGCAATCAGGTAACTCCTTTCAAACGAATTCCATACATTTGAAATCCCGTTTTACTATTATACTGAATAATTGCAACATCCTACAAGGCTTGTGTACTAAATGTCGCGGTTTAGACTTAATTACACGTAGTTTGCAGAATTTTTCCACCACCGCTTTGCTTCTTTTAGAACTCCAAATTATCTTGGCCTTATTTGTAGTACTTTTTATATTTTAGATTTAAATAAAAATTATATAGTTTAAGCTTTACCCAACGCTTTATGTTCATATCCTCTCTAAAATATAGAGCATTCGAATACTTGTCCTGTTTTATTAATTGCTTAGCTTCTATTTTCAGTTTTACATTTTTCAAGCCTTTGAATAACAATCTTTTTGGAATGAGTGACCATAAATGCCTCGTCTGTACATACGTTAGCTCTTGATGTACATTGAATACATAATCATTAGCAACACATTGCATTAAATTATGACCACTTGCTGTCACGTAATAGCTTGAAGCACCCGATCGTAAGTTCATTTCAAATATTTTAAATTCCCCGTCACGAACATCTAGTTTCATATCAAAATTTGCAAAACCACTATAGCCAATGCCCTCCAAAAAATAGCGCAAGTTGTCCATAAGCTGTTTATCGAAGTCTGTCATAATCGCCAAGGAGATTCCAATATTTTGTGGTGATGGATCTTCAAGGAGCTTGTTCCCTAAACACATCAGTTTAACCTTCCTGTCCTTTCCTACGTAAACGTCTAATACCCGAATATAAGAATCATCACCTGGAATAAACTCTTGAAGAATTAAAGAATCTTTATAGGAAGAGCGATAAATGCTTTTAATAATATGCCGCTTCTCTTCTTCATTTTTTACAAGAAATACTTTTTTCTTCTCAGGGAAGGAACAACGCGAATATTCAACGAAATTCGATGGCTTGATTATTATTGGATAATCGAAGGGTATTTCACTTGTTACATGATGTTCCTTTGTCAATACGATCGTTTGGGGATATTTTAAATTATATAAATCACATTGCTTATAAAATTCTTCCTTTGTTTGAACCCTCTTCATTAAACCCTCATCTATATAAGGCAAAATAAAATAATGTTGTAATGTCTGTTTATTAGTAATGATCAGCTCCGCATAATAACAATCACATACAAGAAGGATTAATTTTTTATGTTTGAACTGCTTCGCTACTTCTATTAAAGCCTGTACAAAATAATCTGGTTCATCTAAACGGTCCACATATTGAAAATCCAGGATATCACTATTTTGAGTCGCTATTCCTAGCGCCCCACCTAGTAGAAGCGTTCGAATACCTTTTGTTTTCATTGAAGGCTCTAATACAAGACTTTTCATACGATACGCCTCATAGAAGGAACGGGCTACCCCATATGCATATTGACCTGATTGTATAATAACTGGTAAAAAGGGTTGATCAACTGTTTTTGACAATTTTACTCGCCTCTCATATTAAAAATGAATTTAATCATTTGTATGCGTTCTATTCTGAACTTAATACTAATAACACTATGAGTCTATATTTTTCATTCATGCCAGAGGCTCTGGGCTAACGTGATGTTGTCACTCAATCGTGTATAAAAAATCTGCAATATGCAACGTCGTTGTACAATTATTTAAGGGGGTTATTTTGGGGGAATAAGAAGGAATCTAGTTCTGTATGCGCACGTTAATGTAGCTTTTCAAGACGTGCACACACTCTAGATTAATTTTATAAACCAAGAAAATCTGCATATGTATGTGGCTCGTTTTCCTTTAAAATTGTTAAAAATGTAAATGCAAGCTGTACGACTGACCACCATCTCATATTATAGGACATCTCAAAGCGGGAAGGTTCTAATGTAAATACGTCTTGAAAAATATCAAGTGGATCAATTTTTTCATCTTTTAATATTGAGAGAAAACCTAAAAACAACGTATGATCTTTGACTTCAATCATTTTTCCTTCAACAAGTGCATCAATATTTTCTGGTTGATGGAAATTACATTGTGTCGCAACATACTTTTCTAAATCCTGCGCGCGCTGCCTTTCTTCGCGCTCTCTTTTCTTTGCAATAAAATCAATGACGTTATCCACGTGCATCATCGCCTCTTCTTTTTTCTTTTATTGTAGCATTTTTTAGAATATTATTGCCTGAACGCGCTCCCCATTTCTTCCTTTTTCCAAAAACAAAAAGAATGATATTAGCAAATTTGCCAAAATCACTCTTTTCTCAAGATATTTATTAATTTAAAGCTCACCATCATAGCGTGGAGTTGATTTCCGTTCTGGCTGGGCGCTTTGCCGCTTTCGCACAGAGCAAAGCTTCCTGGGGGCGTCCGATGAGCCGCTTGGGGCAACAGCATGTTGGTCACGAAGGCGTTATCACAGGATGTGATGGTTTTAGCCTTCGTTCCTCTACCGCTTCCCCAAGGAGTCGCCCAGCCATAACGAAGATCAACTTGTATACATTTTATCTAATATTATATTAATGAACTTCATTAGCAGACTCTAATTTCCGTTCCATACCAGAATAGGTATAAACAAAAGGATCCTTCTATCAGAAAAATAATTACCCGCATTTTGAATAATTTTGTTTATCTTTCCAAAAGCAAAGTGACAGTAAAACAATTACTTCAAGAAGAAATTGTTTGGGATTGTTATGGTCACTTTTCCTCCACCTGCTGCTAAATCATTATCAATTTGCAGTGCCCCACTATGACTCTGAACAATTGATTGGGCAATATAAAGCCCCATCCCATGGTGATTTCCTGCATTTCTGCTTGGGTCTCCGCGATAAAACTGTTTGGTAGCTTCTTTTAAATCCTTCGGAGAAAATCCACAGCCGCTATCGGTAACGGTAAATTGAATCACATCATTAGCACTTTGCACGGTTAATAATACCTTACCATTTTCAGGTGTGTGCTCTACCGCATTAGCAATAACATTTATCATCGCTCGATAGAACTGCTCTTCATCGATCCATATGAGCGTGGGAAGCATTTCCTTTCGGACAACTACTTGAAGCTTTTTTTCCAACGAAAGAGCTCTCATTTGATGCTCTACTTCTGTCATAAATACATCCGTTTTAACATTCATTTTTTCACGAACGATACTTTTCTCCATTTTCGATAAATCGATCAGCTCTTTCGTGAATTTTTCTATTTCTATTGTATTTTTCAAAATATAATTATTATATTCTTTTTGTATATCATCTTGATCAGTATCTTGTAGAAGCTCTGCATTTCCTCTAATAATCGTAAGTGGTGTTTTCAGATCATGAGCAAGAGCAGAGATTTGCTCTCTACGTGCCTGTTCTGATTCCCATTGCTGTTTTAAAGAACTGTTTAATGCCTCCCTCATATGCTCAAGAGAAATGGATATTTCATCTATCTCACGAATTCCTGAAGTATTTATTGTAAAATCCAAATTTTGATTTTGTATTTTTTCAATCGCTTCCTGCAAGCCAAACATTTTTTTCTTTAAACTTCTTCCAAAATGAATAGCAAGCACAGTTGCATATGTTACTATCCCTATAATAAACAATAGGAGTTCTAATAGTTGCGGATTAGGCAAATATTTTCTTAAAAATTCTGAACGATACTGGGGTACTAAATAATATCGTAATATACAAATCTCATTTTCTCGCTGTATAAACGAGTAAAATTGGGAGCCACTTGAAGTTTCCCCCTTTTTCATTACAGTCCATGCCTTAATAGCTTCCTTTTCTGAAAGACTCCCTGAAAAAAATTGTCCATCTTTAGACAAAACAGCGTAGTCAACAAGGTCTGGAATAATATCAGCTGTAACCGAACTACTAGACGTTATGCGATCCTTTGATAATGAAATCTGAGTTTCTGCATAATTTGCGGGCAATACAATATTGGCGGAAAAAGCAAATAAAAATATACTAAATAGTAGTACTACTAAAAGAATAGTGCCTATACATAGGAAAAAGAGATATCGAAGAAAAAAAGTATGTAAACGTGTTCCTTTATTGGACCTCATTGTCTCCACTTATATCCAATCCCCCAAACAGTGTTAATGGCGTCAACATTAAAGGTATGTAGCTTTGAACGGATATTTTTAATATGCTCAGTAATGGCAGTGCTGTCACTCTTCCCATCAAACCCAAAAATAGTTTCATAAATCTTTTCCTTCGAAAATACCTGTCCTCGATTTCGAGCTAGAAATTCGCATATTTCATATTCGCTTTTTGTCAGCATTACCTTTTCCTCATTTACAAACAGCTCTTTACCAGAAAGATTGAAATGAATGTTATCTACAAAAAGGATACTGCGTCTTTCCCTTTTTTCGCGTCTCAAATGCGCATTCACTCTTGCACGTAGCTCACCAATTCCAAACGGCTTGATAATAAAATCATCTGCTCCAAGACCTAGACCATACATTAGATCTTCCTCCAATGATTTAGCCGTTAAAAAAAGGATGGGACAATCTACAGCATGGCGTATTTGGCCACATAAAGTAAATCCATCAATTTCGGGCATCATCACATCCAATAAAATTAAATCGAAGGCACCCAGATCCATTTTACTTACTTCGGTCGCATCAGAGACTGCCGTTACTAAATGCTCGTCTTTTAGTAATGCATTTTTTATCAATATTAAAATATCTTTCTCATCATCTACTGCCAATATTTTCGCCATATTTCTACCCTCACCATTTCTTCACACCCTAATTATCAGACTTTCTTCCTTCCCATTTCCAAAACCATAAACAAGAAAGGACTAACGCGAACAATGTTCCGCATACTGAAGTAATAATACCTTCCTGTAGTCCTACTTCCACTATTGATAAGTCAACCCCTGACGCTTTCATTGTCCATAATGAAACAAAGTGACCACCCCAACCATAAGGTATAAATGACCAAATGCCATCACCTAATCCAGTGAGTAATAAGGCTACTATTAGTGACCCTACAATACCTAATCCGATTGAGGCACCTTTACCAAAATGAAGACTAACAAAAAAATGTAAAATATATAAAAATGCACAGCTTACAAATAGAATACATCCAGCTATAAAATAAAATTGATAATCAAAAGTATCTTCATGCAAAAGTTCAATAAATCCAACACTAAAAATACCGAAAGACAGTAATATTGCTCCAAAACTAAATAACAATAACAGTAGCAACTTGCTTAAATAGGCCACTATTTTTGTTTTAGTAGCTGTTAGCATCCCCTGGAACTGCCCTGCCTTTGCTTCTTGCTCCGCAGCCATTGCGCAAACTAATCCAATAATAATTGGAAACCCGCATGTTACTCCTTGAAGATATGCCGTTACCCTATCATTAAAACCCCATGGTGAATAAGTATAGTATGCTAAAAATACCCCTGAAATAATAATAGGTACAATTAGATGCGTGAGCAAAAATGGCGTTCTTTTTGTTTTAAGAAACTCTGCTCTAAGTAATCTTAACATTACCATGAACTATTTCGCCTCCCTTTTTTGAAACCAACGTGCAGTAAGGAAGCTGATTGAAGCAAACCATGCTAAAGTAATTAATATACCTGGAACTATAACCGACATGCTTAATAACGGGCTACCTTCAGGCACTGGCAGACCATTTGGTAAAATCTCTAGCGTTGGACAAATTAGTCTTGCAGTAATGGCGTAAGGAACACTATACCAAAACTCCCCATTTGCAAGTGCGATCATACCGACAATATTGCCAACTAAATTTATTAAAATGGACATATAAGTTCCTAATTTTGCCGCAAGGAATAAACAAAGAGGAATTTGCCATAAAAACGTGACGAAAATTAACAAACTACCTGTAAGACTATTAATGAAAGAATAGCTATTACCAAATAATATTCCACCAGCAGTAATACCAGCAAAGAAAATAATTGTAATTAATAACAACCAGGTACTACATGCAAGTATTTTGCCAAACCAAATCTTCTTCAGATCAATCGGCATTGCGAGAATACTATGGTATTTCAATTTAGCATCTTTTTCGATCACCAATGCACAACATATCGTCAGTGCACCCGGCAGGAGCATTGTATACCACCAATTATAAGCGCCACTTTGAAAAAAACTTCCTCCCATTAATACTGCAGTTAGTAAGATTGCCACAATGGGTGCTAGCAAAACTAATTTAGGAATAAAGGTCTTTTTCCATTTTAATCTTTCAGCCTTCATAATCGAAATCATGTTACATGCCTGCCTTTCTATTAGCTGACACTACCTGCATAAATAATGATTCTAATTCCTGACCTTGTGGGGCAACTCCCTGATAGCCTAATTTTCCTCCTGCAATGATGCCGATTTCATCAACGACCTGCTCTACTTCTGAAAGTATGTGGCTTGATAAAATGACTGTTATCCCTTGCTCTGGAAAAGATCGAATCAGTTTTCGAAGATCTTGGATGCCGATTGGGTCGAGACCATTTGTTGGCTCATCAAGAATTAAAAGCTTCGGATAGTTTAATAGCGCAATTGCTATTCCTAGGCGTTGTTTCATCCCTAAAGAAAACTGTCCTGCTCGTTTTTTCCCTGTATTGGTTAAGTCAACAATTCTTAATACTTCGTCAATGCGTGACTGTGGCAATCCGAGGGCAATCGTTCGAACCTTGAGATTTTCTCTTGCCGTTAAGTTTTCATATAAAGGTGGTGTTTCAATTAATACACCCATGTCTTTTAAATCATTACGATTCCATTCACGGCCACTAAAAAGTATCTTTCCTGCATTCGGGCGCAGCATCCCAGTTATCATTTTTAACGCTGTTGATTTCCCTGCACCATTCGGACCAAGTAAACCGTAAACAGAATTGCGAGGTATCGTTAACGACAAGTCCTCTACAATTTTTTGCCCCTTAAAGCTTTTACTAAGATTTTCTGTTTGTAAAATAATATCTTCCATAATCATCTTCCTTTCGATGATTTTAGTGTAGAAAATGATTATAAGGATTTTGTAAGGAAATCAAAAATTTTTGTGGATCGTCACGCTGAAAATCAATTTAATCAGAGAATGCTATAATGCTTCACTTTTGCATAGACGTCCCCTACTGAACTTTTGTTTTATGACTATTTATTAGAGTGATATGCTTTGTGAAATGGTTGATTGGAGGCTGGGCGACTCCTCGGGGATCAGCGTCACAGATGAGACCCTGCAGCGCAGTGAAGCGGCTCATCGGACGCCCCCAGGAAAGCGCCCAGCCGGAACGGAAATCAACCCCTCGTTTTGCAGAAGAGCCGTACTTTATTTAATTACATAGTCTTTCAAAAACACAAAAAGCATTTAGAATGAGGTCATCCCAAATGCTTTTTATCATGTTGTATAAAATTTGATTTACATAAATTCTTTCACTAATTTATTAAAATCATTTTCGCTCATATTAATATCAATATCTGTTAATGGTAGCTCTGAGTAGCCTGGTACTTTTTCTTGATATGAAGCTGTTTCAGTATCTTGATAAATAATACCTGTTACTAAACCTTCATGCTCCATCACTGTACGCATTGCCATAGCACGGTCAGCATTGTCATAGCCTTCGATATCAGCAAGCTTCGTTAAGTTTTCTTTAAACCAATCATACGTATTCACTTTGTTATACGTAACACAAGGTGAGAATACGTTGATGAATGAGAAGCCTTTATGATTAATGCCCGCTTCAATTAAAGCTGTTAACTCTTTAATATCTGTTGAGAAGCCTTGTGCCACAAATGTAGCTCCACTAGTTAAAGCGACTTCTAACGGTTTTAATGAAGGTTCAATCGCACCACCTGGCGTAGATTTTGTAATAAATCCTGCAGCAGAACGTGGAGATGTTTGACCCTTTGTTAAACCATAAATTTGGTTATCCATAACAACGTATGTGATATCAATGTTGCGACGGATAGAATGGATTGTATGACCCATACCAATCGCAAAGCCATCGCCGTCACCGCCAGAAGCAATAACGTTTAAATCACGGTTAGCCATTTTCAAACCTTGTGCAATTGGTAATGCACGGCCATGAATACCGTGGAAACCGTAAGAATTAATGTAACCTGAAATACGACCAGAACAGCCGATTCCAGAGATAACAGCTAGTTCGTTTGGTTCAATACCAACGTTAGCCGCGGCGCGCTGAATCGCTGCTTGTACAGAGAAGTCACCACAGCCTGGGCACCAGTTTGGTTTCACTGTATTACGAAAATCCTTAAATGTTGCCATTAGCGAGTCAACTCCTTCACACGATTTTCTAATTCACCTGGCAAGAATGGTGTACCATTATATTTTGTGATCGTCTCGATTTTATCGTGACCACCAATATTCATCTTCATAATATTTGCTAATTGACCTGTGTAGTTATTTTCTACAACGATTACTTTTTTCGCTTTTGCTACAAGTGGTGCCACTTCAGCAGACGGGAATGGGTGAATTAAACGAATATGTGCATGATTCACCTTCATACCTTGAGCATTTAATCGTTCTTGTACTTCTTCAATAGCTCCACGTGTTGAGTTAAAGCCGACTAATAAAATATCCGCTTCTTCATGTGGCGTATTTGAAAATACTGGATTATCAAATTTCAATGCCTCTAGCTTACGGAAACGTTTATCCATTTGTACTTGACGGTTACCAGTTGCTTCCGATGGCTTACCTGTTTCATCGTGCTCAACCCCTGTTACATGGTGAATACCGTTTAATGTACCAGGTAGCACACGCGGTGAAATACCGTCTTCCGTATTCTCATAACGTTTGAAGTATGCTTTATCAGCTGCTTCTTCAATGTCATCAGTAACAATTTTACCACGGCGGATTTCTATTTTACTGTAATCGAATGGCTCTACAGATTGTTTCCCTAGAGATAATTGCAAGTCAGTCATTAAAATAACTGGTAATTGTAATTCCTCCGCAATGTTAAACGCTTGGATTGTGTCAAAGAATGCTTCTTCCATTGTAGAAGGTGCAATCACTACTTTAGGAATTTCACCATGCGTACCATATAACATCGCCATTAAATCTGATTGCTCTTGTTTTGTTGGTAACCCTGTTGATGGACCACCACGTTGTGTGTCAACAACTACTAGTGGCTGCTCTGTCATACCTGAAAGACCAATTGCTTCCATCATTAATGAAAGACCCGGACCAGCTGAAGCTGTAAAGGCACGAACCCCACCAAAGTTTGCCCCAATTGCCATTGTCGCTGCAGCAATTTCGTCTTCTGTTTGAATAACCGTACCACCGAAATTCGGTAATTTTTTAATAAGGTATTCCATAATCTCAGAAGCTGGTGTAATTGGGTAAGCTGCCATTAAGCGTGTCCCAGCTGCAAGTGCACCAAGTGCTATTGCATCGTTCCCAATCATGAACATACGGCGTTTACCGTCTGCTGGTGCTAGAGCCCATTCACCTACACGATCGCCTAAAAGCTCATTCATTAATTCATGGCCGCGTGTAATTGCCTCCATGTTTTTCTGAACAACTTCTTCACCTTTTCTGCCAAAAATATCATCTACAACATTTTGGAACACTTCATCTTCTAGATTTAGCAATGAAGCTGTTGCCCCGATTGCCACCATATTTTTCATCAACGAAGTACCTAGCTCTGCAGCTACCTCTGTAAAAGGTACCGCAAATAATGGCGCTTTTGAATCTTCTGGCTTCACTGGATCAAATTTTGCATCCGCTAAAATAATCCCATTTTCTGTTAACTCTTTATAATTGACGTCGATTGTTTCTTGATCGAACGCTACTAAAATATCTAAATCATCCGCAATTGAACGTACTTCTGTTGGACGAACTGTAATTTTATTATTCGTATGGCCACCTTTAATTCGAGAAGAGAAATGACGGTAACCGTATAGGAAGTAACCTAAACGATTCATTGCCATTGAGAAAATTTCCCCTGTACTTTCAATCCCTTCACCTTGTTGCCCACCGACTTTCCATGAAAGCTGATGTAACATGTCAACAACTCCTTAGATCCAATGTATATACTATTATTTTTCCTTCATAAGTTTAACACGAAGAAACGGTCTGCACTATTGTTATTACGCGATTTCAGCGAAATTCAGACCTTTGACTGAAAATAGCGTTCATAAAGTTGTAATTATCAAATCAATTAAGTTTAAAAAATTTGCTTGCTGAATTCAAGTGACATTTAACATGTTAGTATGTAGAGCATGAGGGATTCTCTTCCTGATATCCTTATTGTCTATATAAACGAAAAAAATGCCTTGCAGCTTATTATGTGCAAGGCATTTTACTTCATTACTTTTTTATCGAATACGTTTTTCCACAAGAAGCTTTAAGGCTGTACGTTCCTCACCAGCAATTAAAATATCGGCAAACGCCGGTGCGCAAATTAAATCTGTGCCACTTGGCGCTACAAATCCGCGTGCAATGGCCACTGCTTTCACGGCTTGGTTAAGTGCACCTGCCCCAACTGCCTGCATTTCTGCTTGCCCTTTTTCTCTGATTACCGCGACTAATGCACCTGCAACTGAATTTGGATTAGAGCGTGATGATACTTTTAATGAATCCACAATTATTCCTCCCCGTTTCGCGAATAGTGTTTACGCTCAACAACTCATGTCCCCCTTTTGGACCTCAAGTTATTGTCGATAGGTCATTTTAT
The DNA here is from genome assembly GCF_050280125.1 of Lysinibacillus sp. NPDC093692. Classification (NCBI taxonomy): domain Bacteria; kingdom Bacillati; phylum Bacillota; class Bacilli; order Caryophanales; family Bacillaceae; genus Lysinibacillus; species Lysinibacillus sp. NPDC093692. The sequence continues at coordinate 180,411 of NZ_JBNNUW010000003.1, read as the reverse complement.
GCTCGACGAGAAGGAAATAGACTATTTTCATTTCTTATATATCAAAACAATCTAAAAAGACTGATAATTACAGTTAAAAAATTGCTTTGTCATTGAAATAAAGGAGCCATTATAAATAACTATGGCTCCTTTGCAAAACGTGGGATGATTTCCATTCCAGACTACTCGCTATCTCTGCGGAAATCTTTGCTCTGCGACGAAAGCGAAGTGAAAGAAACCGTATCCGTCTTACCATTTCCAGTTTTTTCAAGCCAGTCAGTGATTTATCGAACTTCCAAAAGGCCAAAAAAGCGACAATTGGAAAGTCTGTATTGCTCATTAAACCGATTAAAGACTCATATTCTCCCATCGAATCCCTCTTTCTATAGTAGGTGCAACAATGGGCACTTAAAGAACCGAGAATGATAGTAAACTTCTTGACTAAAAATTCGAAAATGATTAAAATCCCAATAATTTAAGGAGTTGTTTCGAATAAAGAAAAAAATAATTTTTATTAAAGCTTTAATTTTAATAGCAGTCTCAATTTACTTTTTCAACGAATACAAAACAAAAAGCTTTGTTAAAGATTTACTACATACAGTTAATTTAAGCGAAGAAATTAATAAAATTGGTATCTTAAATGAATCAACGACAACTATAACAAACGTTATTAAAGACAATCCTATATTTCCAACATTAATTGGTTCACTGGAAGATTTAAAAGTTAAACAGTCTCACTATGAATTTTCTCATTTGGAAGGATACACGTTCATTATTTATCACAACAATAATTCATACCATATCTCTATCATTGAAAGTGGCATCCTACAGTTTGACGGTAAAAATTACAAAATACAAGAGGACGAATCTGTAAAAGAATTATTTACCCTCATAAAAAAAAGCACCCAATAAGGGCGCTCTTTTTCATTGGAATAGTACCACTGGTCGCGCAGCAAACATCTGTTGCCCCGACACCCAAAGAAAGCCCAAGTAGGAACGGAAATCACCCCTCGTTTTGCCGAAGAGTCATATTTTATTATGGTGCTTTAATTTCATTGAATTAACAAATTTTCAAAACAAAAAACTATTGTGCATTTTTTCATACACAATAGTTTCTCTTCTTATGCTTGGAACGGATAATCTTCGTTTATATACACCCGCTCACAATGACGAGCTTTGCCTGTTTTATCATCAATGTCTACAAAGAAACCACTTAACACATCGCGTCCTTTTTTAGGCACTTCAAAACGAGATGGCATATTTGTTTGGAATTTATAAATGACACTTTCCTTCGTCATCCCTAAAATTTCATCGTATGGACCTGTCATACCAACGTCCGTAATATAGGCTGTTCCATTTGGATAAATACGTGAATCAGCTGTTTGCACATGTGTATGTGTACCAACTACTGCAGAGGCCTTTCCATCTAAATGCCATCCAAGCGCAATTTTTTCACTTGTCGCTTCTGCATGAAAATCCACGAATACAAGCGGTGACGTTTTATGCGCTTCTTCGATTAATTTCTCTGCCATCGCAAATGGATCCTCGTGAGGAGGTAAAAACACTCGACCATGTAAATTAATAACAGATAGTGTTACACCGTTTTTTGAAATTTGCACCATGCCTTTACCTGGTGCATCACTTGAAAAGTTTGCAGGGCGTATTAAATAATCTGCATCATCTATAAAATCAAAAATATCTTTATTATCCCAAGTGTGATTACCCATCGTAATGACATCTACACCCATTTGCAATAGGTCATTATAAATATTACGTGTAATTCCACGTCCTGCTGCTGCGTTTTCACCATTGGCAATAACAACGTCTGGATTATATTTTTTCTTTAAGCGTGGTAAATACTTTTCCACTGCATCTCGGCCGATCGAACCTACAATATCCCCAATAAATAAAACTTTCATTTTCATAACCACTCTTTCATTAATTAGCACCTTATATTTTACCACCAATTCAAAGACAAACGCAAAATTATGTCCGTCTAGCGTATTTAACAGATGCTTTTTAGGCTTGAAAATATAGGCGCTGATACTCTTTCTGATTGTCTATAAAAAAACCTGACAAGCTATTAGGTACTTGTCAGGCGGACGGTACTGATTTCTATTTTCTTGTATGATAATACTGGTTCTTATATTGTTCTTTGGGCAGAGCATAGTTATTCATAACAACGCCTAATATTTTTGCTTGTGCTACTAGTAAGGAATTTTTCGCTTTGACAACACTAGATTTCTCTACTACTCCAGTATTAACAATAAGTAGTGCACCATCTGTTTTATTCGCTAAAATTTGTGCATCGGTCACAGAATTAACAGGTGGCGTATCAAAGATGATTACATCATAAAAATCTATCATTTTTTCTATTAACGTATCCATCATTTCTGAAGCAAGAAGCTCTACAGGATTAGGTGGGATTGGTCCACTAGTGAGGACAAATAATCCTTCTATAAACGTTTCTTGTATCGCTTCGCTCAACGTGTCATTTTGTATCAGTACACTTGATAGACCTGAAATATTATGCAATTCAAATGTATAGTGGATAGCAGGTCTTCGCATATCAGCATCCACTACTAAAACTTTTTTACCTTCTTGAGCAAAAACGATCGCAATATTTGCTGCATTCGTTGTCTTTCCTTCACCAGGGATAGATGATGTCACTAAAATTGTTTTACACGATAAATTAGGGAGCGCAAATTTTAAATTTGTTCGAATTGTTCGAAACTGCTCAGAAATAATAGAAGTTGTGTGTACGTTAGTCAATAGTTTCCGTTGCATCATCGCTAATGCTTTCTTTTTTTTATTTTTCATTTTAAACATTATGTGACTCGTCTCCCTCGTCTAGTAGAGATAGATCCTCTGCCTTCTTTTATTGAACTCACGAATCCTATTATCGGTAAATTTAATAGCTCTTCAATTTCCTGCTCTGTCTTTATTGTTGAATCGAAAAATTCTACACTAAATGCAATGCCTGTTCCTAAAAGTAGTCCAAGAAAACCGGAAATCGCAATATTTAGAATTTTTTTCGGCTTCACTGGTTGTGGGTCATCAGCTAATTTAGCTACTGAAAGGACATTGATATTATCTACGTTCATCAGTTTTTGAATATCTTCTTTAAAGACATCTATTATCCTATTGGCAACCTCCGCCGCTCGTGCTGGCTTTTCATCAAGAATCTTTATAGAAACTACTTGTGATTGGCTTTCATTATTGACCGTAATTTTTTCTGCTAATTGTTCGGGAGATAATTCTAATTTCAACTCTTCAATTACTTTTGATAGAATAGCTGGGCTTTTTATAATGACATTATACGTATTTATTAATTGTAAATCTGTCTCAATTGAATATGCACCCGTATACATTTGTTGTTGATCCGTATTTTTTTGGTTGATTAATATTTGAGTTTCAGCTTGATATACAGGCGTGATGACATAGTAACTAACATAAGCAGCCAATGCCATCGCGATTATAATTATCGAAAGAATAAGAAGCAAACGTTTTCGTAAGATTTTTACTATCGCCTTTACTTGAATCGAATTCTCCATCGAGTATATCTCCTTCCCCTAAACTATCTAAATTTGTGTAATGGAGTGTGATATTCATAGTTAATTGGTATAGTAGCTAGTAAAATGAAATACTCAATTATATATTTATTATATAAATTTATGTCCTATGTTATTCCTAATACAACAAGTAATTCATTTTTTCCTCATCGATAAAAAAATGATAAATGCTAGCGTAGATACAGCATTTTTTTTCAACAACTGATAATAGAGCTTCTTTTTCAATGAAAATTTTATTGGGTTTATCTCAAGAACATAAGGGTAGTCATCAACAAAACTGACTATTTCTTCTTTAATCTCTTTTAATAAATCGAGCCCCTTATATGGGGAACTCTGCATGTGAAGTGTTAAATTTACTAAACCGGAAAATACATATCCATTGAAGCTAGTTTCAATGGATGTAAAAATATTTTCAGCTACTAATGTCTCACGAATACGTTCATAGATTACATCATATTTTTCTCGCTCATTCTTACGGTAGCTTCTCGTTAATGATTGCTGTGGCAACACATTGTAATGATAAAGCTGCTGAGGCACATAACAAATTGTCTTACTCTTTGTGATCGCTTTTGTTATGAATAAAACATCTTCAGAAAAATTCATATCCTCTTCAAATCGAATTCCAAATTGATCAAGAAAGGCTTTAGAATACAATTTGCAACAAGCAAAACCGAAATGTTTTTCATGAAATTCAGTAAATAATAAATGCAAACATTTCTGAGAGTCAAAAAGTTCATTTGCAGTCGACGGATAGTTCAAACGATTGCCATCATTTTTTCCATCTACAAAAACATCACATTTAGCTATTTCAGTTTCTGTTTCCTGAATAGCGCTATATAATCGTTCCAACATAGATGGCTCTATCCAATCATCCGCATCGACAAACGTAACGTATTGACCTCTTGCCTCGTTAATCCCTATATTTCTAGCATGACTTACCCCACCATTTGATTGATTATGAATGATTATCCGCTGATCTTGTAAGGCCAATTGATGTAAAATAGAAAGAGAATCGTCAGTACTGCCGTCATTAATCGCAATAATTTCGATTAGCTTTAACGTTTGTTGGCAAATACTTGCTAGACATTTCTTTAAATACGGTGCTGCGTTATATACCGGTATAATAACAGTTACGAGGATTTCTGACCCCAAAATTTCACCCCTCCAGCTAGGCTGAGCATTTTTACTTTTCCAATTAAATATTTTCGATCAGAAGCAGTAATTCCAAATGTGAACAAAGATATACCGAAAATCATACTGTATAAGGCAATATACAGCCCTAAAATGTACCAAGTATTCGAAAGTGGGAAAACAATTAGTATACCTTTCATTAAAAGAGACGCAATAACAATAGCTACGAAAATCTTGCTAATGCGTATCCAAAATTTTTTAATAGTTAGTTGTATTTTTTTTGCATAGTAAACATTCATAATACATACATTCCCAATAAATAACGATACCGCGGTTATGATTGCTGTTCCAATAACCCCGAATAAATAGATGGCAGGAATAGATAGAATAATATTTGTGCTAGCAAGTGTAATTAATAATACTGTTCGAAACTTAAACATATTTTTTGCCTTTAACACACTTAGACCTATATTTTGAATTAAATCGACTGAAAACGGCAACATGATGATCAGTACGATCGGATAGACGATTAAATATTCATCCCCTATCCACAATGAGATGAAAGTTTTACCAAATAAAAAAAAGCCACTTAATACATATCCAAGAATCATTAGCTGAATGGCGCCAACATTGACAAATAACCGATTAATTTCCATAAGACCATCCGCTTGTGTCACCAACATTGAAATCTTTGGCAAATACAAATCACTTATGGCAAGTGCTAGTGCCATAAATATCATAATAAATTGTATAGCAATTGCATAAATGGCTACATCTTCTGTTCCTTTCATAATCCCCAGTAATACTTGGTCAGTTTGCCAATAAATTTTATCCACTATGACTGTCACAAACAAAAAAAATGAATAGACGAATATTTCTTTTATAAGGCCTGGATTATAACCAGAAAAGATAAATCGTACTTTTAACGTTTTCAAACAAATAATAGAATTTATTATTAATACACATACATTTAAGCTAGCTACAATATAAACCATCCCGACTGCACCAGCATCTTGTAACAGGAAAAACAGCATCAGTAACGGTTGTACGATTACTTTTATAAATGAAGTTAACTTAATTAGTATGAATTTTTCATAGGCTTGAAGGATTGAAGAGAAAACACTTAAAGGAAATTGTAAGGCAAAGCTTACGGTCATCACTATTACCATTACTTTTGCCTTTTCGATTTGCAATGAAGATAAGCTTTGTCCAAAAATTGTCTCTACTTGGAAATACACAAAACACCCAATGGCAAGAGTAAACGCACCTATAATCGAAAATAGCCGCAGAAAAAAGCCATTTAATCTAGCTTCCGTCTCCTTATCACCTACTACTCGATTATTAGAAATATAACGAATAATTGCATTCCCTAAACCAAAATCTAATATTGTTAAATACCCAACAAAAACTGTAATTAATGAGTATAATCCGTATTCTTCTTGACCAAGAATTCGAATCATAATAGGGGTAAACACAATTGCTACTATAAACGTACAAACAATAGATAAGTAAGAGAGAATAGCACCCATCCGAATTTCCTTCATTAGTCCACCTTGCCTCCACTTGTCCTTTTATGCATTACATTTTCACTCGAAAATCTTGATACCATTTAATTTTTTACGTGTTTTATTTAACTGATCAAAAGCATTCGGTCCAAATAATTTGTTGATAGCATATTTATAACGCATTACTTTTTTATGTCGTTTTTTTTGTTGCTCTGACAACCATGAACCATTAAAGTGATGGATCGTAAATGTATTAACAGTTTGGTTAATCGTTCCTGATTCGAAGTCCTTCGCACAGAAATATTCAAATGGATATATGTGTAGATCGTCATCCAATTGCCTATGTTGATTAGACTCTGTAAATCCATATTTTTCTCTCGTTAGATCCGTGATGATAACAGTATTTGTTTGTTGACCTTGTTCCGTATAGAAACTTTTATCTTCATAAAAATCCAGCAGTAGCTTAATCCACGGATGCCCCTTTACAGCCCCCATTGTTCCGGTTACACATGTATCACTATTTTCTCCGCCAGTAAATGCTTGATGAGATAAAAAAGGGTTTAACGATTGGACAACTTCTACATCTGTATCCAAGTAAATGCCACCTTGTGTGTATAGTGCATATAACCTAACATAATCAGCTACATAAGCATATTTTTTAGATTCGTAGGCTTCTTGTACAAATTGATTGGATTGAATATCAAATGAATTTTCATTCCATTCAATTAGTTCATAGTCAGGCATTAATTTTTGCCAGGAGGCAATACACGCTTCAACTACCTGCGGATACGGATTTTCGCCAAACCAACAGAAGTGAATTTTTTTAGGGATCATTATACAATTTCCTTTCTGTTATCCAAATAAATTAACGGCATATCACATATCAAACTATTCCATTACTAACTTGATAAACTCCATCAGTTTTACCCTATCTAACAATAGGTTCCACTCTAAATAACTAACATCTGGTGTCACAAATTCAAAGTTTTTTAAACTTGCCATCGTAAAGTTTGCTAAATTTCGGTGTAACTTAAAAAAGCGTCCTTGTGTTTTCTGTTCAAAATTATTGACCCAAGGATAATCGGTCGTAACAATTTTCAAATCTAATGCGCAGTACTCAAGGAGCTTAGTTGAAGCTTGTAAATTGAAAGGGTACACATCAGGCATATAATTCAGCCCGTATTCTGCTTTTGACGCTAGAAGAGGAACTTCATGATAAGGTAGCGATCCTGAGAAGATAATATTTTTATAGTCTTTGAAAGATGTATATAATTCATTTGTTGGATTTCCTATTAATAAAATCGTGTTATCTTTTAAAGTTGTCGTAAAGGGCTTTAGCGCATCAGCGGTACCTCTTTCAGTTCCCATTGCGCCGACATATACAAAGTCGTACTCTTTTTTTGATGTTTTTATGAAAAAGTCTTTTGATATTCCCATATCTCGATGAATTTTTGGAACATTGTCCTTCATCTTAAAATCCTTTTCTACAAGTTCATTCAAAAATACGCGACCATGCGGTTTAACATTACAAGTTTTTTTCACAAAATTTTTCAACATCGGAAAATGACCAGTTGATAACGAATTATATTCATGGATAATCTTTGTCTCTCTTGAATGTTTTTTTATATCTAAACCAGGAAATTTCCATAATAAATCTATATTGGTTATTGGAACTTCATTTATCTCCGCTGTTAAAATGGTGATGGCTTCAATATTATCCTGCTGATTTAAATACGCTACATAGGCTGAGATTTCTGGTAAAAATGATTTTCCGTTGTTGACAAATCCAATCTTCAAATAGATGATTCCCCCTTCTTACAACTGCTAATTTTCAATTAAAATGGTCTGTCGTCTATTAATTTTCACGTTTATTCATATTTGAACTATTAAGTGCGAGTTTATGATGGGTAAATGAATTGCCAGAAAGAACAAATAAAACGATCATTATCGGTGTTGTATAAATAATAATTTCCGTCATTGAAAGTAAAATATAAGTGATAAGTATTAAAAATGGTAATAGTTGTAGCATGTTCGTATACTTAACTTGTTTTTTAGCAAAAGAAAATGCGTTCCATAATAATGCTGCTACGAATAGTAGAAAAAATGTAACGGCCAACCAACCATACTCAGCTAATAGGGCAATAAAGGTATTATGTGCATCCAATTGTCCAACATGATAATTTTCTCCATGGCCAAATAATGTGGAATCTTTTATGATATTTTGCCAAATTGCCATTCGTCCATCAGATAGATCAGCCGATTTCCGCTGAAATTTCCCTACAATTTTTTGAACCGCTTCGTTTAGTATCGGAATTTTACTTAGACTGAAAATGAATGTCATACTTAGTACACATAGAACCGATACGAGTGCGCCCACTTTTCTAATACTTGAAGCGTTTTGAATAGCTAACAAGGCCATACTCATTATGACAGCGAATAGTACGGTGATGGCAGCCGTTCTACTTTGTGTGAGTAAAATAATATAAAAAACAAAAAAGAATAGGCTTACTAGGACTACGATAGGAACCTTTTTCGTAACACTCTGAAAATATTGAATAGTCCCAGCTAGTAATACAACCGCTAACAATGTCATGGCCAATCCCATCATGTTTGGGTTGCTATAAATCCCCGCAAATGCGTTGAAAACGACTCGATTCATGAAAAAAGATAAGAATAAAATAATGAGATGCGAGAGACAAATACTAATAGCTAGCACATGTAAAGTAGCCGTTTGAAAAGAGTTATATATAATCGATAACCCTATATACATCGTAAGCATACATACAATATTCATAAGTGATTCCATATCAGAATTGGCTAAAGCACTTAATAGCCCACAAATAATAAATAGAAAGAAAAATATATCGCTCACATACATTCTACGAATATTTGCACTGCGATTATAGATGAAAAGGATGATCGGAAAGATGGAAAAAAAGACAGTAAAGTAAATTAGTATAGATATTTCATAAGATAATGCACTGAAGAGTAGTAATACACTCATACATATCGTTAGGATAAAAAACCGCACTTTCATCACCCTCACTATAGCTTCATTCCGTATGTTATTTTGTGAAAAGATGCCACCATTTTCTTTCACTTATAACGATTGGCTCCGCAATTAATAGCTGCTTATTTTCTAAAACACGTTCATTATTTTCAAGGAAAAGGTCAACCATATCCAGCTGTTTCATTTTCTCCAAGTAATCTAACCCAGCTTCAAAAAGCAATGGTCTTGTAGACATATTATGGACATCTGAACCATACGTATGAACAAGTCTTGCTTCTATTAAATCCATTGCAAATTGTTGAATTTTTTTGCCAAAATGCCCCGTAATGCTACCTGCCGTAATTTGTGCTAATGCCCCATCACGAATGAATTGCTCAAGGAGTGCTACATTTTGTCGAATAGCTCCATTTCGCTCAGGATGCGCAATAATTGGTGTAATACCTGATGCAACTAATAACCTAATAATTTCCTTACAATAGAAAGGGATTGTTTCCGAAGGTAATTCAAGTAATAGATAGTTTGAGTTTGCCAACGTATGAAGCTGTTTAGTTGTGATAGACTCTAAAATATTTTCATTGATGCGTACTTCATGTCCAGGAAATAGTTTGATTGGCCATGCTCTTTTTTCTATTTCTAGCTGTAAAGTATGTACCTGATGTAATACATTTTCATATGGCACATCGTACATTGGGTGCTTGGCATGAGGAGTAGTAATAATGGCTGTTATTCCTTGCATCACAGCATGTTCTAGTAATTGCAATGACTCTGAAAGTTGTTGTGGTCCATCGTCAACTCCGGATAATAAATGGCTGTGAGTATCAACCATGCTCATCATCTCCTTATTCCAATTCATCACCTAACTGTTTTTCACCAATTTAAATAATTATTAGTAGAAATTTTATTGCTGATAAATAAAGGCACTTATTGTATATATGCCTATTTTCACGATAAATATGACAGTAGCTTACACAACCAAGTTAAGAACAAAAGCGCTGGAGGGGCCGAGGCAAAAGTAAATGCTCCACTACTTTTGCACGAGGAAACGAAGCGAGCTCGAGGATGTAGCGCTTTAGCCTAGATCCTCGAAGTCGCTTTAGGTTATGTACAGGCAAAAAATCTATCGTTTCCTTAACTATAAAAAAAAACGTCTTTTACTCTATTTTGAGTAAAAGACGTTTCTGTATGACAATTATTTTGCGTATTCTACGGCACGTGTTTCACGAATAACCGTTACTTTAATATGGCCTGGGTAATCAAGTTCTTCTTCAATTCGCTTACGGATATCTCTCGCTAAGCGATGTGAAGCCAAGTCATCAATTTTTTCAGGTTGTACGATAATACGGATTTCACGACCAGCTTGAATTGCAAAGGATTTTTCTACACCATCATAGCTTTCGGAAATTTCTTCTAACTTTTCTAGTCTACGGATATAGTTTTCAAGCGTCTCACTTCGAGCACCTGGACGAGCTGCTGATAACGCATCAGCTGCAGCTACTAATACTGCAATAACAGATGTTGCTTCTGTGTCGCCATGGTGAGAAGCAATACTGTTTATAACGATCGGATGTTCTTTGTATTTTGTAGCTAATTCCACACCGATTTCGACGTGGCTACCTTCAACTTCATGGTCAATTGCCTTACCAATATCATGTAATAAGCCTGCACGGCGAGCTAATGCTACATCTTCACCAAGTTCAGCAGCAAGCAAGCCAGCTAAATATGCGACTTCAATTGAATGTTTTAGGACGTTTTGTCCATAGCTTGTACGGTATTTCATGCGGCCTAAAATCTTCATTAAATCTGGATGTAAGTTATGAATGCCAATTTCAAATGTTGTTTGCTCACCTGTTTCGCGGATTTGTTCATCCACTTCACGACGAGCTTTTTCCACCATTTCCTCAATTCGAGCAGGGTGAATGCGGCCATCCTGTACAAGTTTTTCAAGTGCAAGTCGAGCCGTTTCACGACGAATTGGATCGAAGCCTGATAAAATAACTGCCTCTGGAGTATCATCAATAATTAAATCTATACCTGTTAACGTTTCCAAAGTTCGAATATTACGACCTTCACGACCAATAATACGACCTTTCATTTCATCATTTGGCAAGTTCACGACAGATACTGTTGTTTCTGCTACGTGATCTGCTGCAAAACGCTGTAGTGCCAGTGATAAAATTTCACGCGCTTTTTTATCTGACTCTTCCTTCGCACGTGTCTCAGCTTCCTTCGTCATCACAGCAATATCAGTTGCTAGCTCTTTTTCTACTTCTCCTAAGATAATAGCTTTTGCTTCATCTCTAGTTAAAGCAGAAACTCTTTCTAGCTCTGTTTTTTGCGAGGCAACGAGCTCGTCCACTTTGCTTTCCATCTGTTCAATATGCTGTTGTCTTTCGCTTAGAGCTTGTTCTTTACGCTCTAAACCTGCTTCTCTCTTATTTAGAGCATCATCTTTGCGATCAAGATTCTCTTCTCTTTGCAATAAACGGTTCTCTTGTTTCTGAAGCTCAGAACGACGTTCACGAATGTCATTTTCTGCTTCAGTACGAAATTTGTGAGTTTCATCTTTGGCTTCAAGTAGTGCTTCTTTCTTCAATGCCTCCGCTTCTCGTTTTCCTTCTTCAACGATTGTTTCAGCGACATGTTTAGCACCAGTGATTTTTGAGTCATTCACTTTTTTCATGTAGATATAGCTAACAGCGGCACCAACGATGAGTCCAAGCAAAGCGGAGATGATAGTAATTGCATCCATATGAACACCTCCTCTTGCTATTTGGGTAATACAGTTTCAATCGGCGCATACATTCATTTCACCTTGGCATAACTATGTCCCGGATTTTGAATTGTGTTAAAGTATGCACGAGGACCGAAACAATGTCGGTCATTCGGTAAAGTCACTGGACGTAGTGTTTTACCTATGCAAATTAGTTAGCCGTTTTCGCAGGATGCGAAGCTTTAAGGCGAACATTCTAATGCATCATTGTCTGTTCAAAATCTTGCCATTTGCCAGAGGCTTCAACTTCATTTACGAGATCTTTAAAGGCCTTTCCAAAATGAAGTCAAAATGTAATGTACTGCCTATTTAAAGTCATAATTCAGTAATTATACATATTTAATTGTATAACTAGCCTCAAGCTCTGTCAAGGATAGTCGGGCATCTGTTCGCCTCTCAAAAGAAAAAAAGTCAGCCATATCCATTAGGAGAATTAATTACCTATTACTTTTACACTAACGTTAAATTTAACTTTTCATTTTCATACGTAGAAGCAGTACTTAGGAAGTATCATTTTCTTTTGGTGGAAGCTATTTATTCCCGATGCTATATCAATTTACGGTGAGGAAAATATGATCCCCACTTCCCTTTATGACGTTCAATCTATCACTTCTTTGATTACCTCTTCCTATTGCCGACTCATTGCTCTGGCGATTGCCTTCATCACTAAATATATGGATATCCTAACAAATATTATACAACCACATTCCCCAGTATGTGTAAAGAACAAATGCGCTAAAGCGCTCGTTTACTTCCAACAAGCGCTGGAGAGGTCGAAGCAAAAGTAAACGCTCCTCCACTTTTGCCCGAGAAATCGCAGCGACCTCGAGGATGTAGTGCTTTACCCTAGACACCGACTATACTTTAGTTTATCCACAGGCAAAAATCTGTAGTTTCCTTAACAATAAAAAAATGCATTGCTCTCACTATAAAGAGTGGGAACAATGCACTTATATTATTCATCTTCAAGAAGAAGCTTTAATTCATCATCCATTTCTTCTTCATTATCATGCGCAGCAATTGTATAAGATGATGATGCAATACCGTAAGAAGCACGGATTTTATTTGCGATATCGTCAAGCACTGCTGGATTTTCTTTTAAATATTGTTTAGCATTTTCACGGCCTTGTCCTAGGCGCTCATCACCGTAAGCATACCAAGAACCGCTTTTTTGTACGATATCTAGTTCTACACCTAAATCAACTGTTTCGCCCTCTTTTGAAATTCCTTCACCGTACATAATATCAACTTCAGCTGTACGGAATGGTGGCGCTACTTTGTTTTTCACAATTTTAATTTTAGTACGGTTACCCATAATGTCATTACCTTGTTTAATGGCTTCTGCACGACGTACTTCTAAGCGAACAGAGCTGTAGAATTTAAGTGCACGACCACCAGGCGTTGTCTCTGGGTTTCCGAACATAACACCGATTTTTTCACGTATTTGGTTAATGAAGATAGCAATTGTTTTTGATTTATTGATAGCACCTGAAAGTTTACGTAAAGCCTGAGACATTAAACGCGCTTGTAAACCAACATGCGAGTCACCCATATCTCCTTCGATTTCCGCTTTCGGAACTAATGCTGCTACTGAGTCTATAACGATAATATCGATTGCGCCACTACGTACTAATGCCTCTGCGATTTCAAGCGCTTGTTCGCCTGTATCTGGTTGAGATAATAGAAGCTCATCAATATTGACACCCAATTTTTGTGCATATATTGGATCTAATGCATGCTCAGCATCGATAAACGCTGCTTGTCCACCATTTGCCTGAACCTCTGCAATGGCATGAAGCGCAACCGTTGTTTTACCTGATGATTCAGGGCCGTATACTTCAATAATACGTCCACGTGGATAACCACCTACACCTAATGCAGCATCAAGTGCTAGCGAACCACTTGAAGATGTAGCAATTTCTAAATCCGTCTTTTCGCCAAGTTTCATGATAGAACCTTTACCAAAGTTCTTTTCAATTTGTTTTAACGCCTGTTCTAAGGCTGCTTTACGATCACTCATTCATTTTCCTCCTTCGAAAACTGTTCACTGTTTTTCTCTATCTCTACTATACTTGTTTTTAAGAGAAGACGCAAGAAAAAAGCGAACGTTTATTCGTTTTTATTCAAAATAAAAATTTGGGTAACTTTCCATTACCCAAATTTCTATTTTAACTATATTATGGACCATCACCAAAACGTGTAGTTGATTTTCGTTCCGGCTGGGCGCTTTCCTGGGGGCGTCCAGCCTACGCTCCAATCAACTTATTTACATAATAATCGTTTTAAACAAAAGTCATCCGCAACTTTTGGTGATGAACCTATATTATGCCGGGGCAAATTGATTAACGTTTTTTAAAGCCTCTTTCTTCCAAAAGCTGCATTAAATAATGACAAGTAAATTTCGCAGCACGCAGTCGATTTGTATTACGCATGCCCGATAAATGAAGTAAGTACGTGAGCGGTTTCTCATCGCCAATTGCGATACCAATCCAAACCGTCCCCACTGGTTGATGATCATGGGCTGTAGGACCTGCTGCACCTGTTAATCCAATACCAATATCAGTATCAAATTTTTCACGTACAGCGCTAGCCATAGCTGCTGCACATTCACTGCTTACAATCCCATGTGTAGTTAATAATTCTTTAGAAATACCGAGTTGCTTTATTTTAGCCTCTTCTGTATACGTGACAACGCCACCAACTAGGGCATCCCCAACACCTGGTATTTCTGCAAGCTCAGACTGAAATAATCCTGCTGTTAAACTTTCTGCCGCAGAAATTGTTAACTGATTATCTAGTAACATTTCTACTGTTTTAGAGGCTAGAGAATCATCATCTATACCGTATTGATAGTCACCTACAAGCGCTTGAATCTCTGCTACCTTTGCAGCAATAAGCTGCTGTGCTTCTTGCTCCGTTTCTGCCTTAGCAGTTACACGCAGTGTAACTTCGCCGTCAGAAGCAAGCGGCGCAACAGTTGGGTTTGTTTGCGAATCTAAAATAGCTTGGACACTTACTTCAAGCTCTGCCTCTCCAATGCCATAAAAACGCATAACATGCGATAGTATAACCCCTCCTGCATTTAACATCGCACTAAGCTTTGGCTTTGCTTCAAACTGGAACATCGGCTCAAGCTCTTTAGGTGGCCCCGGAAGCAAAATATAAGTACGCTCATCTTTCGCTAGTATCATGCCAGGTGCCATACCGTGATGGTTTGCGAGCACCTCACTACCTGCTAGTATTAAAGCTTGCTTACGATTATTGTCCGTCATTGGACGTCCTCGCTTTGCAAAAAATTGCTCAATATATGTCAGCGCGATATCGTCAAATTCAAGAGTAACGCCAAGATGACGAGCAATCGTTTCCTTTGTTAAATCATCCTTTGTAGGCCCAAGCCCACCAGAAAAAATGATTAAATCAGCACGAGTCTCTGCAATGGAAATAGCTTCTTCTAAACGTTGTGCATTATCTCCAACTACAGTGTGATAATACACATTTATTCCTAATTCGGACAACTGACTAGAAATAAACTTTGCATTTGTGTTCGAAATCTGACCAAGCAATAACTCTGAGCCAACTGCAAGAATTTCAGCATTCATGATCCTCAAGACCTCTCTTATTTAGAATCAAGTAAGACACGTCGATTTAGATAGAAATAATCCCATCCAGACCATAGTGTAAAGAACAATGCAATATATAACATAATTGTATCAAATGGAATACCAATAAGTGTAAAGATTGTATTGTGTAAAAGTGCTGCTCCGATGGCCACAATTTGGGCCCACGTTTTAATTTTACCAAGCTGGTTTGCCGCAACAACTTCTCCTTCACCTGCCAATATTAAACGAAGACCAGTTACTGCAAACTCACGGCTAATAATGATAATTATTATCCATGCAGGCGCCATATCAAGCTCTACCATTAAAATAAAAGCTGCTGAAACTAGTAATTTGTCAGCAAGTGGGTCTAAAAACTTACCAAATGTTGTCACAAGATTATACTTACGTGCGTAAAAACCATCCACCCAATCAGTCGCTGAAGCAAAAATAAAAATAAGTGCACCTACAAAATGATGAACAGGCATATCCGCTCCGAATAGTGACATTGTTCCCCAGCCAAAATCAAACATCATAACAATGACAAAGAACGGAATAAGTAAGATTCGAGAGATGGTAATTTTATTTGGAATGTTCATTTTTCTAACACCTTTCATGATGAAAGAAAGTAGTCATCATTAGATGACTACTATTCTTTATTGAAATTGATGACGATGTTTTGCGTTACAGCTTGCTGTGCATACGTTAAAGGCTCGTCATTAATGTATACCTTGGCTTGCGTTGAATTACCTAAACGGATACGAGCATAATTTTGAGATGTTGCATCAAATTCTACTACTTCTCCTGCATTATATACACGAGTATCTGTTAGTATTTCTTGTTGCTGTTGGTCTCGAATACCGATAAATGTAGGACCTGATACTTCGATACGTATTTTAAATGTATCTGCACCTGTTAACGTATATGAAGTTGTAGCACCATCCGCTTCAACAGTCCCCGCTGAAATCGATTGCTTAACCTCTTCAGTTTCGTCAGATGTTTCCTTTGCTGAATCTGTTGACTCTTGTTTGTCATTTGATTGAGCTTTTTTATTTTCTTTTTCTTTATCTTTTTCTGTATCTATTGGTTTTGCTTTTGTATCATATTGCATTTCTGGAGGTGTCTCTTCTCCAGAATTCGGTACTGCATTATTTTTAGACTGCATGAGTACCCAAATGACTACAATAATGACAATGATAAATAAACCAACGATTATTTTCGGCATTGCCTCCATCATTTTAGTAGAAGGGCCTTTTGTAATTTTTCTTCTACTTGGACTACTCGTTATCGATTGACTTACTTGATTGTTCGAAGTACCTGGTAGCTCACTTTTATACGTTTCTAAAATTTCCTCTGCGTTCAAATCAACGGCGTCAGCATATTGTTTAATAAAAGCTCGTACATAAAATGAACCAGGCATGATCGAATAATTGCCCTCTTCAATACCTATTAAATAACGCTTTTGTATTTTCGTTATTTCTTGTAAATCGTCTAAACTGTAGCCTTTAGACAGTCTCGCCTCTTTCAGTCGAGTCCCTAATTCTGCCACTCAAAACACCTACTTTAACATCAATTTAAAAATTAAATCCTAAAATCCTCCAAATGAATTGGATTCGGACATCATATGATTTTTTTCCATTATCTCATACGTAATTTCTTCATCTGGGTGATGACGTAATTCAATGATATAATCAAAATCCTCTATCCTATAATCTGAATGCTGAACAAACATGTCTGGATGCTCGACGACCTTTATGGAAGGCATATTCATCATTTCACGCACTAGTTGTAAATGCCGCTCATCAGATGAACGACGTGTTACAATGCCATCTAATATAAAAATATTATTGTCACTGAATTCATCACCAGCGAGTTTATTGCGAACAGTCTGTTTAATCATTGTAGATGATAAAAAAATCCATTTTTTATTGGCACATACACTAGCCGCTACAATCGATTCAGTTTTTCCAACTCTAGGCATTCCACGTATTCCTATGAGCTTATGCCCTTCTTTTTTAAATAGCTCAGCCATAAAGTCAACTAAAATACCAAGTTCATCTCGGACGAAGCGGAAGGTATTTTTTTCATCTGCATCTCGAGGAATATAATGACCGTGCCTTATGGCTAAACGATCACGGAGTTTAGGTTGTCGAAATTTGGTCACGTTAATATGTTCCATTGTCGAAACAATTGTACGAAAACGCTCAATTGTCTCATCGTTGTCTGTATGCACTAACATACCACGTCGATCCTCATCGACACCATTTATTGAAATAATATTGACACGAAGCATCCCTAAAAGTGAAGCAATATCTCCTAATAATCCAGGGCGATTCACCTGAATTTCATATTCAAAGTACCAATCGCTCAAACACACTCGTTCCCTTCCTATTAGTTAACGTAAAAAATCCCTTATAAGTTCCATCATAGCTGATTTTTTATGTAATGGAAAGTTAGAATACATGGAATTATAGCGTTATTTTTAAAAACTTACTATTTTTTTTTTGAACATCCTAAATAGGCTTACATACGTTCCCTTTTCTATGCAGAAATTGCTTTTTTATATAAAAAAAAGAGGAGATCGCTCTCCTCTTTTTTACTGTACAGGTTTATTTTGCACAAGTTTAACGACACAATTCGCCAGTGCGTGTTTTTCTTCTTCAGAGGCAACGCCCCATAAATCCGACAGCACTCGTTCTTGTTCATTTTTAGGATCGACATTTGTCGCCAAATATTCTCCAATTTGTACAGCAGCTTGTTGAATCATTTGCGATGGTACACCGCTTGATTCTGCACGCATAACATTTTGACCTAAAAACGATGTCCATTTATGCCAGTTCTCTAAGATAGTCATACTGTTCCTCCTCCTTTACACATGTAGTATGTGCAAAAAAGAACATTATATGTACCAACCACCGTTTAATCGAATTACTTGTCCCGTTACATAATCTGCATTTCCAGAAAGGTAGAAGCGTACCATCTTAGCAACATCCGTTGTTTGACCAGCTATGCCTAGCGGAATATCCTCTAAAATATAGTCAAGCTCCTCTTCACTTAAATGACTGTTCATCGAGGTATTTATAAAGCCAGGTGCAATGGCATTAACACGAATACGTGACAGTGCCGCTTCTTTCGCATACGACTTTACAAAAGCATGTTGGGCGCCCTTCACGGCTGCGTAAAGAGCTTCACCAGCCGATCCAGCCTCTCCCCAAATCGAACCGATAAAAAGCACATAGCTAACGTCATGCGCACGAAGCTTTGATGACAGCAATGCCGTCAGACGCATTGGATTTTGCACATGGACACGCCATAATGCATCCATATCCTCCACAGTAGTATCTTCAAGTAGAGAATAATACGCCTGACCATTTGCAAAGACAATTGCTTGCACATTAAAAATTTGCGATGCTAGTAATTGTGCCCCGGACGCTTTCGAAAAATCTCCCTGCACAAGCATAAATTCCTGTGAAGGGAAATTTTCTGAAAGAGAATGGTATAAAGCCTGCGCTGCTTTTTCATTGTTTGAAAAGTGTATGTAGATGGACCAGCCGTCTTCTGCCAGACTCTGACAAATAGCACGACCAATCTCACCCGATGCACCTAACACGAGGGCAAACTTTTTCACTGTTCGCCCTTATCTGTAGGTAAAATTTTAAAGACAGTTTGTTGAGATTCACCTTGAATTGAAGAAAATGCTTTTTTCAAATCTTCAATCGTTAATTCTTCTAGCACAGGTACAACATCGAACAAATTCATCTCATTAAACGAATAACGTGTAAATTGGTTGGCGATAAATTCAATAGAGTTCAGCGCACGTAGGAAGAAACCAATTTTTTTACGTTTCACTCGTTCTAAATCGCCACTTTCAAATTGTGCATCTTCATCATACTTTGCTAATTCTTCTTTAATAGCTTTCTCTAATGCAGCCGGGTCTGCAGAATCCGAGCCAATCATAGCAAAACCAAAGCCGTTTTCTAACGTGAAATCAAATGCATACGTTTCATCAATTAAGTCATTTTCATAGATGCGCTCATAAAATTCAGATGTACGTCCGAAAATAAGTTCAAGTGCAATTTGAACAGATAGCTCATGTTTTAACATATCACGACCAGAAAGATTTGTTTCTTTTGCTTTTAAGCCGATATAAACCTTTGGCTTTTGTACATCCATATGCAACTCACGCTCTTTGATAGCAACCTCAGTCGGTTCTTTATCAAAGTAGCGTTGTATTGGTGTTGGTTCAGTGAATTCTTTTTTACCTTGATTGTCACGAATAAACGTTATCATTTCATTAGGGTCTACAGCACCAATAACAAACAATAACATATTGGATGGATGATAGAACGTATTGTAGCACGTATATAAGTGGTCCGCAGTAATGCCATCAATCGTCTCGATTGTACCAGCGATATCAATTTTTACTGGGTGATTATGATACATATTTTCGATCGTACCAAAATACAAGCGCCAATCTGGCTGATCATCGTACATCGTAATTTCCTGTCCAATAATGCCCTTCTCCTTATTCACTGTTGCTTCCGTAAAGTAAGGTTCTTGCACAAAATTTAATAATGTTTCTGTGCTTTTATAAATATTGTCCGTCGAAGAAAATAAATACGCCGTACGTGTAAATGATGTAAAGGCATTTGCTGAAGCACCGTATTCACTAAACTTTTGGAATACATCGCCATCTTCTTTTTCAAACATTTTATGCTCTAAAAAGTGAGCAATGCCATCTGGAACTGTAATGCTTTCCGTCTCACCAAGCGGCACAAATGTACGATCAACAGAACCGTACTTAGTTGTGAACGTCACATATGTTTTGGAATAGCCTTTTTTCGGTAAAATATAGACATCTAAGCCATTCTCTAATTTTTCATAATACAATGTTTCATCTAATTGTTTGAATTCAATTGTCTTCATTGTGCGGCTTGCTCCTTCCCACATAAGAAATAGACCGCTTCTAGCTGAATTTGCTTCGCCATTTCAACGATATCTTCTCTCGTTACAGCTTTCCATTTATTTGCCCAAGCTTCAACAGAGAACTCCTCGGGTAAATCTTTATATTGGTCAAAAATTTCTATTTGTCCTCGAGCAGAATCCAATGACTCTTTTAGCTGATTCGTCAGCATTGCCTTTGTTTGCTCTAATTCCAAATCAGTAATGTCGCCTGCTTGCATAACAGCAATTTGTTCTTTTATTAGTGATAGTGCTTTTTCTTCATTCTTTTGTTCAATCCCAGATACAACAAAGACTAAGCCATAATGTGATGCATAGGAGCTAGACGCATAGTAAGCTAAACTTTCCTTTTCACGAACATTCATAAATAATTTAGCATGAGGGTAGCCACCAAATACGCCGTTAAAGATTTGCATTTTAGCGAAATCAGGATCACCAAATCGTACTGGTGTACTAAAGCCAATATGCAGCTTTCCTTGCTTCATATCTTGTTGCTCACGTACATAATCATTTTGTGGATGCTGTTGCGGAAGCACAGCAGGAACTTCTTCAGGTGTACGATCATTAAACGGTAGAGCTTTTTTCAGCTGCGTCACGATTTCGTCTTCATTAATATCACCCGCGACATAAATATCTATTTTATCGTTAGCAAGCATCGATTGATATGCTTCAAACAATGACGCAGGGGTAATTTTTTGAATGTCCTCAACAGTTCCGTTAGCAGAAATAGAGGCCGGTTCATTCGGACGTAAAATCTGTTGAATACGTTGCTGCGCAAATCGAGATTTATCGTCAAAAATAGACTCGATACGTTGAATGACCGTTTTCTTTTCACGCTCTACAATCGATTCTTTAAATACACCGTTTTCTATATTTGGTTCAAAGATTGCTGTATGCAATAAACCAAGCACCTCGTTTAAAACACTTGTATTTGCCAAATAATGATCGTTAACGGTTTCTACATTCATCAGTACTGTATGCTCATTACCACGTTTAGATGTATCAAAATAAAGCACTGTGCCATACAAGTCATCCAAGAAACCTCGGAATGCAGCTGTTGTCTTATATTTAGCATTGCTGTGTTGCAACACATTTGTTAACACTGTGCGTTCAGACGCATTTGTAGCCGTTAATGCTCTTCTCCATTTAATTGAAAAATTTACGGTTTTAAATTGGGTTGTTTGTCGGATATGCAAATTGACACCTTTTGCAAAAGGGATTGTTTTAAACATATATAGAACCCTCCTTATCTTTCTTAATATAACAAAGTACTACACATACTATACATGTCTATTGTCTATAATTGCAAAAAGAATCCAAAGTATGCATACGGAAAGTGTGAAATTTCATTTGGTTACTTAATGAACCTGTTCATACTAGCAAATAAAGATCAACCTTCAACCATTATTTTCCCAAACACTTGAGCTATGTACAAGGAAAAAGACTGAGCATTTTCGCCCAGTCTTTCGTGTAAAAAATTGTCTGTTTTTTAGCGTTTCCCCTTAATATAAGGTTGACCACTAGCTTTTGGTGCATTTGCTTTACCGATAAATCCTGCTAATGCAAGGATTGTTAATACATATGGTAAAATTTGTAAGTATACAGCAGGAATGTCCTGAACGTAAGGAATTGTGCTTCCTGCAACACTTAACGTTTGTGCTACTCCAAAGAATAAAGCTGCACCTAATGCACCGATTGGATGCCATTTCCCAAAAATCATTGCAGCGATGGCCATAAAGCCTTGACCCGCAATTGTAGCATGTGAGAAATCGCTTGTAATTGATTGCGCATACACTGCACCACCAAGACCACCTAATGCCCCTGAGATGACAACAGCAATATAGCGCATTCTATTAACATTTACACCCATCGTATCTGCAGCCATTGGATGTTCACCGACAGCGCGTAAACGTAAACCGAATGGTGTTTTATAAATGATAAACCATGCCCCGATAGCTACTGCAAAAGCTAAAATTGACGTACTATAGACATCACGGAATAATAATGGACCAAAGAACGGAATATCCTTTAAATAAGGGATAGCGAAACGAGTTATTGGTTGGGTAATCATATCAGTTTGCCCTTTACCATAAATCATTTTTACTAAGAATACAGTTACCGCTAAACCTAATAAATTAATAGCAACCCCCGATACTGTTTGATCGGCACGGAAGGAAATCGAAGCAACTGCATGGAATAGAGAGAAGATTCCCCCAGCAATGACAGCTGCCAGCATAGCTACCCAAATTGTTGCTGCACCAAATGTTGAAGCAAATTCTAAATTGACATAAATACCAACAAATGCACCAACAACCATTAAACCTTCTAGTCCGATATTGACAACACCAGATCGTTCAGAGAATACACCACCGATTGCCGTAAAAATTAAAGGTGTTGCGAAGAAAATTGCAGAAGGGATGATGAAATATAACATTTCTAAAAAGCTCATGTTATTGTCCCTCCTTTTTCTTGCGCAACTTTTGCAATGCTACTCGAATAATATAGCCCGATGCTACACAGAAAATAATTAACGCAATAATAATAGATACGATTTCCTCAGGAATACCTGCAGCATTTGGCATATTTAATGCTCCGTATTTAAGTGAGCCGAATAATGAAGCTCCGAATACAACCCCAAGAGGCGTATTCGCACCAAGTAAGGCAACGGCGATACCATCGAAACCTATACCTGTAAAGCCTGGTTTAATAGAAGCGTTTTGGAAAGTACCTAATGCCTCCATAGCACCACCAAGACCCGCGAACATACCTGAAATCGTCATAGCTAAAATAATGTTTTTGTTGACGCTCATACCAGCATAGTCTGCAGC
Source organism: Lysinibacillus sp. NPDC093692 (assembly GCF_050280125.1). Taxonomy (NCBI): domain Bacteria; kingdom Bacillati; phylum Bacillota; class Bacilli; order Caryophanales; family Bacillaceae; genus Lysinibacillus; species Lysinibacillus sp. NPDC093692. The sequence continues at coordinate 157,058 of NZ_JBNNUW010000003.1, read as the reverse complement.
ATGCTTATTAAAGCCTACCGCCTTAAGCTCATATCCACGTGTTGTTTTTTCTAAAATGAACCACATAACCATAACCATTAACAGTGCAACAATGATGCCATAGTGAAGACTTGAATTGTCTGTAAGCTCTCTTAAAAACGGAGAACGTAAAGAAGCTGATTCATGAACGCGTTCTGTTTTAAAGCCACCGTCAGACAATTTTTTAATCACTGCATTCGCAATATAAAGCGCAGTATAGTTTAACATAATTGTCGCAATAACTTCGTGAACTTTAAATTTCGCTTTTAAGAAACCTGCAATAAAGGCCCAAAATGCACCTGCAGCTGCTGCCGCAAGTAATGCTAATGGTAAGTGAATGATTTTAGGTAGATCAAACGCATAGCCTACCCAAGCTGCTGCTAGCCAACCTAAAATTAACTGACCTTCTACACCAATGTTAAATAAACCTGTACGGAAGGCAAATGCTACCGCTAGACCCGCCAATAAATACGGTGTTATTTGACGGATTGTGTTCCCAATAGAATATGAATCTCCAAAAATACCTGTCCAAAGTGCGCTATAACCTTGTACTGGGTCATAGCCGCTAACTATCATCACGATAGCTCCAACAATTAAACCGATAATGATAGAGATGATAGGAACGAGAATATTAATGACACGATTTGACATTAGTCATTCCCCTCCTTCGCACCATTCTTTTTATTTTCACTTTTTTGTCCTGCCATTAATAGACCTAGCTCTTGTTCTGTCGTTTCTGTTGGATTTAACTCATCAACAATTTGACCGTCATAAATAACAGCAATTCGGTCCGAAACATTCATGACTTCATCTAATTCAAATGAAATTAACAGTACCGCTTTTCCTTTATCACGTTGCTCGATCAGGCGAGAGTGAATAAACTCAATTGCCCCTACATCAAGACCACGTGTTGGTAGTGCAGCAATCAATAAGTCCGGATTACGATCAACTTCACGACCGATAATCGCTTTTTGTTGGTTACCACCTGAAAGGGCACGTGCTGGTGTCATTTCACCATTACCTGTACGCACATCATATTCTTCAATGATTTGACGTGCTTTTTCAGACACTTTCTTATAGTCCATAACAAAGCCCTTAGCGATTGGAGACTGATAATATGTTTGTAGTGCGATATTATGACCTATTGGGAAATCTAAAACTAAACCATGCTTGTGGCGATCTTGTGGAATATGCCCAACGCCTTCCTCAGTAATTTTACGAGGTTTCATATTTGTAATATCTTTGCCATTTAATTTAACAGAACCACTCTTTATTTTGCGTAAACCAGTAATGGCTTCGATTAACTCAGATTGTCCGTTACCATCGATACCTGCAATACCAACAATTTCACCTTTACGTACTTTTAAGTTTAAGCCTTTTACTTTATCGATATTACGGTAGTCTGTAACAACCAAATTATCGATTGCAATTACTTCATCAGTTGGGTTGGCTTCTGTTTTTTCGGTTTTAAATTCGACTTGGCGACCAACCATCATTTCAGCTAATTGGTTAGGATTTGTTTCAGCAGTGATAACTGTTCCAATCCCTTCACCTTTACGAATAATTGTCACACGGTCAGAGACTTCCATAATTTCTTTTAGTTTATGGGTAATTAGAATAATAGATTTGCCCTCTGCAATTAAGCGGCGCATTATTTGAATAAGCTCTGTAATCTCCTGTGGTGTTAAAGATGCAGTTGGTTCATCAAAAATTAAAATTTCTGCACCGCGGTATAGTGTTTTTAAAATTTCAACACGCTGTTGCATCCCCACAGTAATATCCTCGATTTTGGCATATGGATCAACATCTAAGCCATATTTTTCAGAAAGTGCTTGTACTTTCTTCGCTGCATCTTTAATGTTAACAATACCCATTTTTGTTGGTTCAGAACCTAAAATAATGTTCTCTGTTACTGTGAAATTTTCCACTAACATAAAATGTTGATGGACCATACCAATCCCTAAATCATTGGCCACATTCGGGTTTGTAATTTTAACAGCCTTCCCACGAACTCGAATTTCGCCACCCTCTGGTTGATACAAACCAAAAAGGACGTTCATTAAAGTCGATTTACCTGCACCATTTTCGCCTAGCAGTGCATGAATTTCGCCTTTTTTCAGCTGGAGGGTGATGTTATTATTCGCCACGAAATTACCGAACTCTTTTCGGATTCCTAGCATTTCAATCACGTATTCCAATTTTGTCACTCCCTTAATAGGCACTTTTATCAATTTCGCCTTGACGTAATTGTGGCTGTCGCCACAGAAAGCATTTTGTTACTGTCGCAAAGTTGCACTGCACTTTCGCACATGAAACATTGTTGCATCGCTTAAAACTAATCTAAATACTTGACATAATCCCTGTTGCTCAGCGTTTATCACATCGCACAACAATGAATTCTGTCAGAGATTAACTCTTCGTTCATTGGGCATTATGCACCCAATCCACAAAAAATCCATGCCTATCTTGTCCCACTAATAGAGGTAGATAGTCTTCTAAATGAAGATAAATTAATACAGGAAAGGTCATCGTTAGAAACCTTTCTTCTATTAACTTGTTACCATCATTACTATTCTTACGATAAGCTCATATAAAATTCTACCTCTACGGTAATGACCAGTATAGTTAAATAGAATATTACGAATAGTCAAAATATAACGATAGATTGAAAAATCATCATAAGGGCCTTCATAAAAAGTCCCTTATGATGATCAAAAGGTGAATTATTTTTTCACTTTTTCTGGAACTTTAATTTCACCCTTAGCAATTTTTTCTTTATATTCTTCAATAACCTTTAGTACATCTTCTGGGATTGCGCCACGAGAATCCGCAAGCTTCACGCCGTCTTCAGCTAAACCATAAGTAAGCGTTTTGCCACCTGGGAATTCACCTTTTTTCGCTTTATTAGAAATATCTACAACTGCTGTATTTACACCTTTTAACATAGAAGTTAAAGTAACATTTGTTTTACCGTCTACTTTACCTTCTTCATATTGGTCAGCGTCTACTCCGATTACCCAAATGTTTGCATTAGGATCTTTTTTCTTACGTTCTTTTGCCTCTGAGAATACACCGTTACCAGTTGCACCAGCTGCGTGGAAGATTACATCTACACCTGAAGAGTACATGCTGTTTGCAGTAACTTTACCAAGGTCAGCTTTATCGAATGCAGCAGTATATTTTGATGTGATTTCGATATCTGGATTTACAGCTTTTGCACCTTCAAAAAATCCAGCTTCGAAGCGGTTGATAACTGGAATATCTACGCCACCTACGAAACCGATTTTACCTGATTTAGACATTTTCGCAGCAGCTACACCTGCTAAGAAAGCACCTTCTTGCTCTTTGAACAATACTGATACTACATTGTCCGCTTTTACTTCAGCGTCAATGATTGCGAAATGGTTATCTGGATTTTCTTCAGCGATTGCAGTAATAGAATCTTCCATCATGAAACCAATACCATAGATTAAGTTAAAGTCACGACGTAATAACGCATTTAAATTTGAATCATAGTCTGCATCTGATTTTGATTGTAAGTAGTCGAAGCCGCCATCACCTTTTTTTAGGCCATGTTCTTTACCGAATTCTTGAACACCTTCCCAAGCAGATTGGTTGAATGATTTATCATCAACTCCACCTACGTCAGTTACCATTGCTACTGAGAAGGCACCTTCTTGGTTGCTTTCGCCTGGTGAAGCGTTTTCATTTTCTTTATTAGTTTTTTCTTCCTCTTTCGTACCACATGCACCTAAGATTGCACTTGCAGCTAAAACTGATGATAATACTAAACCAAATTTACGTTTTTTCATTTGATTAACCCCCCAAAGGTATTGTAATTAGCAGGAAAAAATTAGAAATGTTCTACACCCGTTTACGAACTACATGGAAGCTGAATTTATCAGCTCGGAAATAATTTTTTGAATACAACACTACTTGATCATGATCATCGTAATGTAACTGCTTTAATACTAAAAGAGCTGTTTCACGTCCGCAATTTAAAATCGGCGAAGCTTGCTCATGATACCCAATAGGATCAATATATGTAACAGCATAGGCAACATGAATTTTACCGGATTGTTCAAGTGCAGAGAAAAGTGAAACTTCTTTTTTTTCTACAAAGTCAGTTGGCAGGAAGCTTGCTGGTAATCTGTCTATGCAGTAAACTACCGGCTCACCATCCGCTGTTCTGACACGTTCAATTGTGAGTATTTTATCCTCGCCATCACACTGGAAGCGTTTTAAATCTTCTTCAGCAGGTATGCTTTCCGTCGCCTTTAAAAAGCGGGAACCGGGTTCCATACCCGCTGCCTCGATCATGGAAGAAATGCTCGATAAATGCTCGATACCTGATGTAAACAACGGCTTAGGGTTTACAAATGTGCCCACCCCATGTCGACGCACAATCACATTTTCCTCTTCCAACAGTCGTAGCGCTTCTCTAAGAGTTGCTCGACTGACTCCTAGTGATTTCGATAATTCAAACTCTGAAGGCAGTTTTTCATTTTCTTTAAAAACGCCTTTTTCAATGTCAGACTTTAAACGATCAATTACTTGAAGATAGAGATGACGATGATCTGCTTTAATAGTCACATATATCACCACCAAAATCAGAGATCAGACATCTGATGTACAACATTCCTACTAATCGTTCATAAATATAACATTTTTATAGACCGAAAGCAATTACACATAATGTAATTGCTTTCGAATTTTTAAATGAATTTGGGCCTACTCAATGTATACAACATTGTTCAATTTTTTAACGTTATTTTGGCACTAATTATCGTATTGATGAATGAGCACTTGTCGAGGTTTACTACCCTCCGAAGGCCCGACAATACCACGTTGTTCCATTTGATCGACAATACGAGCAGCTCTCGAATAACCGATACGGAAGCGGCGTTGCAACATCGAAACAGAGGCCGTCTGCATACTAACAACTAACTGTACAGCCTCATCAAATAATTCATCCGTTTCTTCTAAAATTGTCTCTTCATCGGTCGGAATCATTTCCTCCTGATATTGTGCCTTTTGCTGTTCTATAACAAAGTTAACAACTGACTCAACTTCCTGATCTGATAAAAAAGCACCTTGCACACGTTTTGGTTTAGATGCACCCGCTGGTAAAAACAGCATATCTCCTCGACCGAGTAAACGCTCGGCTCCACCCATATCTAAAATCGTTCTAGAATCGATTGCAGATGACACTGCAAAGGCAATGCGCGAAGGAATATTTGCTTTAATAACACCTGTCAACACATCTACACTTGGTCGTTGAGTTGCAATTATTAAATGAATCCCAGCTGCACGTGCCATTTGTGCTAAACGTGTAATAGAATCCTCTACATCACTTGAGGCAACCATCATTAAGTCCGCTAACTCGTCTACAATTACTACAATATATGGTAATTTAGGGTGTTTCTCATCTGTTTGCTCATTAACTTTTTGTACATGACTATTGTAACCTTCGATATTACGGGTACCTGTATGAGAAAATAGATCGTAGCGGCGTTCCATTTCCGCCACAACTTTCTTCAGCGCCTGAGACGCTTTACGTGCATCCGTAACAACTGGTGCCAGTAGATGTGGAATACCGTTATAAACATTTAACTCCACCATTTTCGGGTCAATCATCATCAGCTTAACTTCATGTGGTTTTGTACGCATTAGGATTGATACGACAATACCATTTATACACACACTTTTCCCACTACCCGTCGAACCCGCAACAAGTAAATGTGGCATTTTATTGAGCTCAGCAAGTACTGCTTGTCCAGTAATATCACGACCAAATGCAACTTGCAATAATGCTTCTGGCTTTACGCCGTCCTTAGACTCTAACACTTCTCGGAGTGTAACAATAGCTACCTCACTATTTGGTACTTCAATGCCAATCGCTGACTTCCCAGGAATAGGTGCTTCCATACGTATATCCTTCGCAGCAAGTGCTAAGGCAAGGTCATCCTGTAAATTTACAATTTTACTTACTTTCACACCTACATCTGGTAATATTTCGTACTTTGTTACAGCTGGACCTAAATGTACCTGTGTAACTTTTGCTTTTACCCCAAAGCTTTGCAACGTTTGCTCTAGCTTTTTCGCATTTGCCTGTATGACAGAATATTCGCCACTTTGGTCATGTTGTGGTGGTAATTGTAATAAATTATAAGACGGAAGTTGGTAGTCTGCATTTTCCACAGCATCTGCGCCTTCAATATGAACATCATCAACCATCTCACCATGTTCAATGTCTTCATTTTCGGCCATTGCAAATGACTCTCGTTCATGAGACACATTTTGAGTAAAAGCAGAGATGATTGGTTCATGAGAAATCTCTTCTTCCTCTTGTACTTCTGGCTCCTGATCAACGGCCGCAATGTCATCCTTGCTTTCTACTTTTGAACGGCGATTAGTAGGTTTTTTCGGCATATTCTTTTTCTTATCACGATGCTTCTTCTGCCATTTGCCAAAAAGGTCGGGCATTTTTTTCGCTAAATATGGAACAAGGGCCTTTCCTGTTACTAATATTAATCCGATAAAGAAAATAACCCATGCAACGACTTTCGCACCTGCCGCCTCAAATAAAACATGTAGAGCACTAAATAACAGTGCACCCACCATTCCGCCGCCAAGCGCATTACTTCGATTGATGATACCCTCAGAATTAATTAAAATTCGCCAAGATTCTCGCAAAACAGAGTCTGATAATAATCCACCAGATTTTGATAATTGTTCAAACAAAATGCCATGACTAAAAATTGTTAAACTCATAACAATTAGGAGCATACCTAATATGACACGATCATAAATGCTTATTTTTTTCCGCCCAATCATCAGTAACACCGCAACAAAAATAAGCATAAACGGCACAGCAAAATGTAAATTTCCAAAAAGAAACATCGCAATTGTTTGTAGAACTCGGCCAATCATGCCATATTCAAAAATCATAATAACCGCAAACGCAATTAAGATAAGACCTAAAATTTCATACATAAGCGGATGCATTTCTTTTTTCTCTGTCGTCGCTTTTCCTTTCGTGACTTTTCTTTTTTTACTAGTCGCCATCTATTTCACCTTCTTTTGCAATCCATTCTTTAATATGTAGCAAATAATAACATGTAGAACTTGATTATTCCAAAAAAATCATCACCATAATGTGGTGTTGATTTCCGTTCCGGCTGGGCGCTTTGCCGCTGCCGCTTCGCTTTCGCGCAGGTAAAACATTTGCCGCTGCCGCTTCGCTTTCGCGCAGGTAAAACATTTGCCGCTGCCGCTTCGCTTTCGCTACAGATAAAACATTCGATGTTGGTCACGAAGGCGTTATCACAGGATGTGATGATTTTAGCCTTCGTTCCTCTATTACTGATTCCCAAGGAGTCGCCCAGCCTTAACGAAGATCAACTTATTACACATGGCATATAATACAATAAATGCGATATCTAACTTTCCGTATTGAGGCAAAAAAGGATTTTCCACCGTTTACATTCGGTTAGAAAATCCTTTTTCAATCAACGATGATCTTTCATTTTTAATATTCCATAATGATTGGGATAATCATTGGGCGGCGCTTCGTTTTTTGGAATAAATACGTATTCAGTGTATCTCGAATTTCTTGTTTAATGTTTGTCCATTCAAATGTATCTTTACCAACGTATTTTTCAATAACATTTTTAGCAATATCAGAAGCTTCCACCATTAATTCTTCTGATTCGCGTACATATACGAAACCACGCGATAAAATTTCTGGACCAGATGCGATTTTCTTTTGAGCACGGTTTAATGTAACGACAACAATGAAAATACCATCCTGCGATAATAATTTACGATCGCGAAGTACTATGTTCCCTACATCACCTACACCGATACCGTCTATTAAAACATTACCTGCTTGTACACGGCCACTCATTCGCATTTTACCATTTTTATATTCTACAATATCCCCTTTATCGGCGATAAAAATTTGTGATTTTTGCATACCTAGCTGTTGAGCAAGCTTAGAGTGAGCAATAAGCATGCGGTACTCACCTTGCACAGGGATAAAGTACTTTGGTTGCATTAAGTTTAACATTAACTTTAAATCTTCTTGGCTACCGTGACCCGATACATGTACATTTTTGCTAGATGTGAGAATTTCAGCACCTGCTTTTGCGATCGAGTTCATCGTATTAGCCATCTGCACTTCCATACCAGGAGACGGTGTAAATGTAATTAATACTGTATCATTCTTTTTAATTTTAATGTCTCGGTGATGTTTGCGGACAATTTTCTCTAATGCATCAAGTGGCTCCCCTTTATTACCTGTAGCGATAATAATAATCTCATCATCTTGATACTTTTGCATTTCCGAGATAGGGATAATTGTATCTTCTTCTACTGTTAAGTAACCTAGATGTGCACCTAAATCCACAGCTTTTTCTAAAGGTTTTCCTACAATAACTATTTTACGGAACGACTTTTGAGCTTGTGTCAACACTTGCTGTATACGAATAAAATTCGATGCATAAACAGCAACTAAAATACGACCTGGTGCTGAATGGAATGTTTTTGATAATTGCTCTTCAATCACAATCTCAGATGTCGTGTAACCTGGTCGCTCAGCTTCACTCGACTCAGATAACAGCATAAATACGCCTTCTTCTCCTAGCTGAGCCATTTTTGCTAAATCAGGCTTAAATTTACCTGTCGCAGATTGATCGAATTTAAACTCACCTGTATGAACAATTGCTCCCTCAGATGTATGGAACACTACCCCTAACGAATCGGGAATACTATGTGTTGTATGGAAGAATGTCACATACGTTGAGTTAAAATTCATACGACTACGGTTCGTAACCTCAAAGAATTTCACCTGATGTGGTGCAGGCAATTCCTTTAAATGTTCCTTTGCAAGTGCAATTGTTAATTTTGATCCGTACACTGGCGCTTTCACTTTTTGTAATACATAAGCAATTGAGCCAATTGCATCTTCATGACCATGTGTTAAGAAAATTCCTTTCACACGCTCTTTATTTTCTTCTAAATACGTAATATCTGGAATTACGATATCAATGCCCAGCATTTCGTCTTCTGGGAACATCAATCCGCTATCCACTACAAATAGCTCTTCGTCGATTTCTACTACGTACATTGCTTTCCCAATTTCGCCAACGCCACCAAGTGGGATGATGCGAATTAATTCATTTTTCTTTTTCGTCAATTTATTTCCTCCTAAAAAATATCCCGAACAGCAACCACTTAAGATTTATTATAAGGTTTGCAAAGCTTTTGCACAAATTAAAAATGCATCTTTCATGATAGAAACAGAAATTTATTGCTAATTTTATTTCTAATAGATGGAAAGTAGGAGGAGGATGTAGCATCGTGAAAGGTTTAATTTTATAAAAAAAAGCGAAGCGAGCTTTTGGAGATTGGGATATAGTGCCGATATAAGCCATTTTCAGTAATGTTTTTTCTTGCACGTAAGCTATTTCAACTTCCATATAAATAAATCGATGATTAAAAGATACAAAAACAATTGACTATAAAAATAGATCCAAATACCTTGATAGATTCCGGATTCTTACCTGAGAGAATATCAGTCATCCTTGAGCAGTTATCCTCATTAGGGCGAATACTCTATATTTTTTTGGGAAAGTGTCTCACCCTTCTATGAAAGTTCCAAAAGAAAAAGACCGTAAACAAACTAAAAATTTCGAGTTTGTCTACGGTCTGAGGATTCACTATTTAGCTTGAATTACAAATTAACTAAAGGTACTTATTTCTCTAAAGCTTCTCGCCTTTTCTTGATACGTATCCCAAATTCGGTCAAAGTTTGCTTTTTCTTCATCTGTCATTTCCATCATTGGTAAACGAACATTAAGTGTATCAAAGCCTAATTTGGTCATCGCGTATTTTACTGGCGATGGGTTTGGCTGTGCGAACAACGCACGTACAAGTGGTAATAATGCTCGGTGAATTTTGGCTGCTAGCTCGTGATTTCCTTCTTCAAACGCTTTAATCATTAATTGCATATCATTCCCTACAACATGGGCAGCAACTGAAATAATTCCTGCTCCGCCGATTGCTAGTAGTGGGAGTGTTAAACCATCATCCCCACTATACACTAAGAAATTATCATCTGAATCAACATTCTCAATAATATCGCCCATTTGATCTAAATTGCCACTCGCTTCCTTTATCCAGGCAATATTAGAAATTTTACTTAAAGCAACAGAAGTTTCATAGGCAACATTGACGCCTGTACGTCCTGGCACGTTATAAAGCATGACAGGTAAACTTGTTTCTTTTGCAATTGTTTCAAAATGCGCAAAAATACCGCGTTGATTTGGCTTATTATAATATGGTGCTACAAGCATGATACCATCTGCGCCATTTTCTTCAGCCTTGTGCGTCATTGCTATAGAGTAAGCCGTTTCGTTATCTCCTGTACCTGCAATAACCGGTACACGACCTGCCACTTTCTCTACGGTAAAGCGTACAACTTCAATTTTTTCTTCTGTGGACATAGTTGGGTTTTCAGAGGTTGTGCCACATGCGACAATACAATCTGTACCATTATCAATCAAATGATTAATAATACGTTCTAGTTCTGGATAATTAATCGTGCCATCTTCTTTGAACGGCGTAATCATCGCCGTTCCAATTCGACCTAAATTCATCCTTACACCCCTCTTATAGTAAGTTATCCTCTAGCATTGCTTCAGCAATTTGAATAGAGTTTAATGCAGCGCCTTTCAAAAGATTGTCAGAAACGATCCATAAGTGGAATCCTTTTTTATTGTCTAAATCTTGACGGATACGCCCTACAAAAGTAGCGTCTTCCCCTTCTGCATAAATAGGCATTGGGTAAGTTTGTGTTGCGATATCATCTTGTAATACGACACCAGGCGCATTGCGTAATACTTCAAAGATTTCCTGTACTGTTGCTTCTTTTTCTACTTCAAGATAAACAGATTCAGAGTGTCCTGAAACGACTGGCACACGAACGCAAGTTGCGGCTACTTTTAGCTCTGGTGCATGCATAATTTTCTTCGTTTCATTAATCATTTTCATTTCTTCGTATGTAAAGCCATTGTCTGTAAATTTATCAATTTGTGGAATGACATTACGAGCGATTGGATAATGACGTTTGTCGCTACCAGAAGGTAAAATATTTGCTTCTACATCCTTACCTGCATCCCAATTTGCACTTTGTGCCTTTAATTCCTGAATAGCAGAAACACCTGCACCTGAAACTGCTTGATATGTTGATACGATAATTTTTGTTAAGCCAAATGCTTGACGAATAGGTTCAAGTGCAGCCATCATTTGAATCGTAGAGCAGTTTGGATTTGCAATAATCCCTTTGTGCTTAGCAAGATCACCTCGATTTACTTCTGGAACAACTAAGGGTACGTCTGGATCCATGCGGAAATGGCTCGTGTTATCGATCACTACTGCACCGCGTTTTGCCGCTTCTGGTGCTAGCACTGCTGATACCGAACCACCAGCTGAGAATAAAGCGACATTGACGCCTTCAAAAGCTTCAGGTGTCGCTTCTTCAATTGTATATGTCTTTCCATTAAATTCGATTGGTTTTCCTGCTGAACGTGCCGAAGCTAAAAACTTAATATCTCCAATTGGAAACTCCCGTTTAATTAGTTGTTCCATCATTTTTGTGCCTACTGCCCCTGTTGCTCCAACTACAGCAACTGTTAACTGCTTTGTCATCTGTCATCAACTCTCCTTGAATACAAGTTACATAATGTGTGCTATTGTATCACAAAAATACTGAAAATTGTGTGTAATTTACGAATTATTTTAAATATTGTACCAACAGTGGCTGTAATTGCTTTTTCTCCGTAATCGCTTCATAAACAGTCGCGACCATTTGATCAAAATCAGCAATCAAGGAATTTGGTTTTGAATGTGGCGCGTCCTGCCCAAATGGAATAAAATAAATGTTTTTAGCATTTAACAGCCTCATTATATTTATACCATTTAAGCCAAGCGCATCATTCGTTGATATACCTAGAACAACAGGTGAACCGTTACGCAATGTTGCCTTCGCAGCCATCAATACCGGACTATCTGTTGCTGCATTTGCAAATTTACTAATACTATTTCCAGTCATTGGGGCTATAACCATCGCATCCAATGGATTGGATGGTCCAAATGGTTCTGCCTCTTTAATAGAAGAAACAACCTTTTCTCCAGTTAATTCCTCTATTTTGGCAATCCACTCCTCCCCAGTACCAAAACGCGTAGCTGCATGTAAAACGGAGTGTGTAATGATTGGAACAACTGTTGCTCCTGCATCTATTAAGTTTTGGATTTTAGGTACTACGTCCGCATACGTACAGTGGGAGGCTGTAATCCCTAAACCAATTCGTTTCCCCGTTAGCAATTTTCTTCCTCCTCTATTGCCTTGCACAATATTGTCGCTGCATTATGTGCAAAGTATTTCCCAGGTAATGACGGCAATAGCACGTACGTTTGTAATTGTTCAACGTCTATATCTAAACAGCCAGGCTCTGAAGCCAAATCATATAGTACAACCGGGACATGTTCTTGGAATGATTCAGTAATCCACTTAGCAGGAATCGTATTGACAAAAATCCCATCATTAATTGACCATTGACGATCATCTAAATCCGTAGCTTTATAACCATATGCCTTTGCTTCACTCACTTGTACAACTGAACGCGCTACTATATGGACATTAGCGCCCATCTTGACGAGTAAAGAAGCGAGCATTTTGGCTGTGCGCCCAAATCCTGCGATAGTAAAGTTTTGTCCGTAAATACATTTTTGCTCGAGTCCGTAAAACGTGGCGATAAATCCCTCCGCTGTTAATCTTGCATTTTGCCAAATAAATGATTCTTGTTGTAAATAGCAATTTGTTTCATTTTTCTCAAGCAATTGCTTCCAATGCATCGTTAAACGCCCTGTATAAAACTTAACTTGAGATATGCCATAAAGCTGTTCCACTTCAATTTTTAGTGGAAGTATAGGAAGAATAATTCTATTTGGTTGGAATTCTAATACAAGCTTATTCAACTCTTCATTCCAAACTGATGTTCTTTTATAAAATACTGTTCTCGATGGGCTTCTTAGCATGGTAGCTAATTCCTTTAACCTTAGATCCTCACCGATAACAAGCCATTTTTCATTTTCCAAAAGCTCACCTCACTGTAAAAATTCTGACTGTACTGTCGTTGTTTTGTTAAATAAAATTCGATCTTCGCCAATTAGTATAATTTCGTGCCAAGGTATCATTTCACTTACTTTCACTTTCTTTTTTTGAAATGGCAATTTATCTTTCACAATCTCAAAACCATGAATCTTTCCTGTTTGCACATCTAATAGACATTCCGTATGTGCCAATATGCCAAAGTGTACGCCACCCTCAACTTGAATTAACTCTTTATCCACCATCTCTGATAGTAGCATGCCTCATCTCCCTCCTTGAACCGTTACCCCAATATATGCCGAGTTTTTGCAATTCGTGACCCTTACCCAAAGTCTGAAATGTGCATTTTACTAGCACATCTACAAATAGTGTATATATACAAATTTGTGACGTGAGGAATTTGTGCAAACTTAATTTAATTTATCGAAACGATAACTGGAAAAGGAAGCTTTGTTACAGAAAGAAATCAAGATTTTCTACGCGAGGAATTATTGCGTCATTTTTAAGAGTATATGCAGTAAACGGTTAGAACGGTCTTAACTGCTGGGCTAACAAAAGAGGAAGTATAGGAGTTAGTTATGAATACTATTGAACTTCATACTTTACTTAAAAGCATGAATGGTTTTCTCTTAATGATGTAAGTGTTTTTCAGTACTGAGGCTACCATTGGTTTTACTGAACCGGGGAGTCGACTACGATATTTTCCCAAAAATAATAGTGCGAAATTTTGCTATTCGACAAGGATGTTGTCGAACATGAATTACCGATAAAAAACGACATCGGTGTAGTTTTTGACGATTTACATATACTTGAAACGCTCAATACGACATAACTCGACAAGACTATGGAAAAAGGTTTTAAAATATTGGATAGTGATTGGCGCTATTTAAAGGAAGTAATGAGGAAGTAAGCAAAATATCAGAGGCACTAGTTCATAACAATAAAGCATACAATGAGAAGCCTTCGATTCTTCTTTGTTCAGTTTTATATCCATCATCTAAACGAGGCGAAGCGGACGCGTCATTTTCGAATGATAACAGCCATCTTCATTATTTTGATTCCTACAATCATGAGTATAATCATTAGTATTTCTATTTTATTTCAAAGCCTTACTTTATATTTAGCAAGAGAAGTTTTTTAATGAATAAAAAAATAGGTTGCCGAAAAATGGCGACCTATTTTTTATCAATTACTACATGGACTAACGTATCATTCGCTATATCAATTGTAAATGCCTTACCGAAGCCTACCACGTAGCGACCTTCCAATGGTGTGAGCTCAAATAGTGAGAAATCAAGTGTACGTAACAGCTCCATCATTTTAGCATTAAACAATTTATTGAATGCTGCAAATACGTCCTCATATCCTTCGTTCCCTAAATTCTTTGGTGTACATTGCCAACGTGCCCGTTCTGCTGCAAATGGATTTGGTGTTACTGCCTCATCTGCCACGCAAAGTACATCTACAAATTGAGCCTGCTCCATGAGTTGGAAATGCTCTGCGATACGACTAATATAGACGTAAAATTTACCATTCAAACGCACAAATGGAGTAGTGCTACTAAAAGGTTTCCCTTCTCCATCCACTAGACTTAACATACAACTTTTCTTTCCTTGAATAAATGTTTCATAGCCCTGCTTTACTTGCTCAATATCCATTTCTTTTTGCATCTTACTTCCTCCTATGCCTTGACAGTACTTTTTAATTGAATCCGTGGAGCACTATCCCATGATACATATTGAATTTCTGCATCCATTCGGTATATTTGCTGAATCATCTGTTCGGTCATTACCTCTTCAGGCGTGCCAACATGAGCGCGTTGACCATCCTTTACAACTACGATTTTATCACTATAGCTAGATGCTTGATTTAAATCATGGAGCACCATCACAACCGTCATCCCCATTTCATAATTAAGCTCTCTCACTAATTCTAGAACTTCATGCTGATGTGCGATATCTAAGTATGTCGTTGGCTCATCCAACAATAAAATTTGTGGCCGCTGCGCTAAAGCCATCGCTATCCAAGCTCGCTGTGATTCACCACCCGATAAAGCTGCAATAGGCTTTTCTCTGTAATGTGTGAGATGTGTTTTCTCAAGAGCCCAATCAATAATGGCCTCATCCTCTGCATTTAAACGCTCAAACCACTTTTTATGTGGATATCGTCCGTATGCCACTAGGTTTTTAACAGATATATCAGTTGGAGCCTGATTTTTTTGACTCAACATACACATTTTTCTTGCTATGTCTTTGGACGAGAGTCGACGGATATTTTCGCCATCAAAGATAATTGTTCCTTCATTATAAGGCTGCATACGAGCAATAGCTTTTAAAATAGTAGATTTTCCAGAGCCATTAGGTCCAATAATGGATAGGACCTCACCTTTTACAACTTCAAAAGAAAAATTATGGACAACTTCCTTTTGTTCATAGCGGACAGATAGCTGTTCAATTTTTAACATTAAAACGCCTTCTTTCGCATTAAATATAAGAAGTAAGGTCCACCAATGACTGACATTAGAATGCCCGCTGGAATATCGAGTGGCGCAAACAATGTTCGTCCACCAGTATCAGCAATAAGTAACACAATAGCCCCCATCGCCATACTCATTGGTAGTAAATATTTATAGTCTGAGCCTACAAGCATTCGAGCCATATGCGGTACGATTAAACCAATAAAGCCAATCATTCCTACTGCTGCTACCGAGATTGCCGCTAAAAATACAGCCAAAATAGATAACATAATACGAATACGAGTTACATTTTCCCCTAAATTTACTGCTACTTGATCTCCTAAACGTATAATATTTGCCTTGCGTATCGCAAAAATAGATATGATCCAACCTATTATTGCGTACAAATAAATCATTTGCAGTGACGCATTTCCCTTGGCCGCTAAACTACCATTCATCCATTGCACCGCTGATGGTAGTCGATCACTATAAAGAATCGATAAAAATCCAATAACCCCACCGCACAGTGCATTTACTGCAACTCCTGACAAAATAATAGTGATTGGTGTAATGCCTGTTCGTCGCCAGGCCAGTGCATAAATTATAGTTGCGGCAATTAAGCCACCAATAAAAGCTGCGGCTGGGATAAAGTGAGTGAATTCTGGATTTGCTAATAAAATGATTAAAACAAATGCCGCTGCTCCACTTGTAACACCCGTCAACCCTGGATCAGCTAGTGGATTTCCCATTACGGCCTGCAATAATGCACCTGAGATTGCAATATTAGCTCCAACTATTAGTGCTAATAAAACACGTGGTAAACGAATATCCCAAATAATTGTAGTATATACGCCAGCATTATCACGTCCATTGGCAATTGTTGTTAAAATATCTGGGATTGCAATTTTCACACTCCCTAGCCCTATCGCAACAATAGCTGCTACCATTGTTAACACAAAGGTCATGATAATAATTATTCGACTTCTTGTAGTACTAATCATAGGAATACCTCATTGTTATTTGTAAAAATAATCTGCGATTGTTGTAAGTGCTGTCTCAACATTAGAAATGGAAGTTACACCAAACGTACTATAATCAAGCATATGGATTTTGTCATTTTTATAAGCTGAGAGTTGTTTCCATGCACTATTTTTTTCAATCTCTTCTTTGAACTTATCTTCATTTGCTCCATGGTCACCTGATGCTAATACGAAAATGATATCTGGATCAGCAACGACAATGTCTTCTAGATTCATTGCAGAATAAGTTGATTTTGCTTTTAATACTGATTTTGCAATATTATCAGCACCTAAACGCTCAACCAGACTACCCAGATATGATTTTTCATTCATAACCATAAATGAGTCAGAAGTTCCGATCACAAGCATAACAGATGGAAGTTCCTTTCCTTGTGCTTTTGTTTCAAGTTCCTTTTCTTTTGCGACAATGTTTTGAAGTAATTCATTCATTTTTTCTTCTTTTCCAAAATATGTACCAAGTACCTTGAAGCTCAATTTTAAGTCATCATAGGAATCTGTCGGTAGATAGGCTGTTGGTAAATTCATTCCCTGAAGTGCTTGATCTAGGGAACTTTGTAGAGAAGAAGCTCCAATTATTAAGTCAGTTTGTAAACTCGATATAACTTCTAGATCTGGTGCCATAGGTGAGCCAATTCGTGTAATAGCATCGAAATCTACCGGAATCGGATTTGTCGATGTCGGAACGCCCACAGGTGTGATGTCAAGTATATGTAGCATCTCTGTTAAAGGAACCGAAGTAGTAACGATTTTTTCAGGAACTGTTGCTGGAAAGCTAGCTAGTGCTTTTTGAAATGCCTCTTCATTTACACCATCCTCAAATTTCCCCTTCTGTGTTGCTTCTGATACTTCTTGTGATTGAGATGTCTCTTCTTTCTGTATCTCCTTATCTGCCTCTTTTTCTTGTTGTGAGCACCCAACTAATGTAAGTGATAATGCTAGAAATCCAGCACCTATCCATTTATTCATAACAATACAAGCCTCCATCTAAATGATAATGATATTCAATATCATTTACTCTATCAAACTTCATTGGGAATATCAACTTTTAATTGAGAATGAGCATTTTCAACTAAAAAAAAGAGGACTCCGATAGCTATCGAAATCCTCTTTTTATCAAAAAATTGATGGTAATGAAAATTAGTAATATTCAAAGTAACATAAACTGTAACTTTATTTACCCTACAAATGTTAGACATGATTAAGCTTCTGGACCAATAATTGAAATGGCTGGCTCAGCTTTTAAGATTTTTGCTATTAAACGATCAATCGATTCCATTGATACGGCATCGATTGACGCTAATACTTCGTCTACAGAACGATGTCTGCGATGCACTAACTCACTTGTACCATTACGATTCATACGAGCGCCTGTCCCCTCTAGACCGAGTACAAAACTCCCCTTCAGCTGCTCCTTCGCATTCATAAGTTCTTCCTCGGCCACACCACCTGCTACGATATCAAGTAATGTCGCATCAATTGTATGTTGAAGCTGTGATAATTGCTGACGACTTGTACTACCATAAATCGTAAATGCGCCAACATCAGCATAACAAGATTGATAAGAAAATATCGAATATGCCAAACCACGTTCTTCGCGTACTTCTTGGAACAAACGAGAGCTCATATTACCCCCAATAATATTATTAAGTGCAATAAAGCTATACATATCCGGATCCTTTACACCAATTGCTGGATACGAAATAGCCAAATGCGCTTGCTCCGTATCGCGAGTTTTTGAAATCTCTCCTGGATAAAAATGAGGATTCGATAGTACCGGTTCAACCACAAGTGGAGATGGCTGATAGTGACCAAATAAGTCTTCAATTGTTTGCATAAGCTTTGTAGAGATATTTCCCGCTATTGAAATAACAACTGATTCTGGACCATAATGTTTAGCCATATAGTTACGGATCATATCTGCTGTAAATGTTTTTAACGTAGTCGCAGTTCCTAGTATTGGACGACCAAGTGCGTCGTTTGGATACATGACTTCCCATAGCTTTTCATGAACATCGTCATCAGGTGCGTCTTCACTCATTAGTATTTCTTCTAGTACAACTTGTCTTTCCTTCTCTAACTCTTCCTCTGCAAACGTAGAATTAAAGAACATATCCGCTAATATTGTAACGGCGAGCTCTGCATGATGGTCTAAAACCTTTGCATAATAACAAGTGTTTTCCTTAGATGTAAAAGCATTTAACTCGCCACCAATTCGGTCAAATTCTTCAGCAATTTGTCGAGCTGTTCGATTTTTTGTCCCTTTAAAAAGCATATGCTCGATAAAATGTGTAATACCATTTTCCTCAGGTAGCTCATAACGAGATCCTGCATTAACAAAAATGCCTAGCGCAACGGATCTTACATGATCGATTTGCTCAGACACAATACGCACACCATTCTGACATGTATGTACTTGTACCAAAAAATCTCCCCCAATTCATCTCTGGTTCAATATTAAAGGCAATGTGAAGCATCCCAAAATTTATTTGGATATCTCGAATAGAACCAGTTTCCTTATAGTTGATTTAAAAAAGGCTGCGCATTATACGCAGCCTTTTCTACAATTTATTATTTATCTTGCTCAGCGCGTTCTTTTTCCTCTTGGATAACTACTTTACGAGATAAATTCACACGACCTTGCTTGTCAATTTCAATAACTTTTACAAGTAATTGATCGCCAAGTTTTAATACATCTTCAACTTGCTTTGTACGTTCCTCTTGAATTTCAGAGATGTGAAGTAAGCCGTCTTTACCAGGGAATATTTCACAGAACGCACCGAATTTTTCAATACGTTTCACTGTTGATAAGTAATACTCGCCAACTTTTGCTTCACGTACGATGTCTTCAATAATTTGTTTTGCACGAGCGTTCATTTCTTCATCTGCAGAAGAGATGTAAATTGTACCATCTTGCTCTGTATCAATTTTTACGCCAGTTTCTTCAATAATTTTGTTAATTTGTTTACCACCAGGTCCGATAACATCGCGAATTTTATCAGGATTAATTTTCACGATTACAATTTTCGGAGCAAATGTAGATAATTTTTCACGTGGTTCTGCAAGAGTAGCAAGCATTGATTCTAAAATGTGCATACGGCCAATTTTAGCTTGTGTTAATGCTTCTTCTAAAATATTGCGTGATAAACCATCAATTTTAATGTCCATTTGAAGTGCTGTTACACCTTTAGCTGTACCTGCAACTTTAAAGTCCATATCTCCAAGGTGGTCTTCCATACCTTGAATATCAGTTAAAATAGAGTAGTGTTCTCCTTTTTTAATAAGACCCATTGCAATACCTGCTACAGGAGCCTTTAATGGAACACCAGCATCCATCATCGCTAACGTTGAAGCACAGATAGAGGCTTGAGATGTAGAACCGTTTGATTCAAGTACTTCCGATACACAACGGATTGTATACGGGAATACAGTTTCATCTGGAATAACCGCATCAAGAGCACGTTCGCCTAATGCACCATGACCGATTTCACGACGACCTGGTCCACGAATTGGGCCAGTTTCCCCTACAGAGAATTGAGGGAAGTTATAGTGATGCATAAAGCGTTTTGATTCTTCTACACCTAAACCGTCGATAATTTGCACATCTCCAAGTGCACCTAATGTACAAATAGAAAGGGCTTGTGTTTGTCCACGCGTAAATAATCCTGAACCGTGCGTACGTTGCAATATACCTGTTTCAGAAGAAAGTGGACGGATTTCGTCTAACTTACGACCATCTGGACGTACTTTATCTTCTGTAATTTGACGACGTACTTCGTCTTTAACCATTTTATCTAGAATTGTATAAACTTGCTTCATTGTTACTTCATCAGCTTCTTGCTCTTCATAAGAAGCAATAACACGGTCTTTTACCGCTTTAATAGCTTCATCACGTGCATGTTTTTCAGCAGTTTGAATTGCATCATGCATGTCAGTCTCACAAGCTGCTTTTATATCTGCTTGAATCGCTTCATCAATTTCAAATAACGTTACTGGTAATTTTTCTTTTCCTACTTCTGCAACGATTTGCTCTTGGAAAGCAATAATTTTTTGGATTTCTTCATGACCGAACATAATAGCTTCTAGCATTATTTCCTCTGGTACTTCTAGTGCACCTGCTTCAACCATGTTGATAGCATCCTTGTTACCTGCTACAGATAAATGGATTGTTGATTGATTAGCTTGTTCCACTGTTGGGTTCACGATAAATTTACCGTCGATATAGCCAACTTGTACACCTGCAATCGGTCCGTCGAATGGAATATCTGAAATAGCTAACGCTATTGATGAACCAACCATTGCAGCCATTTCAGACGTGCAATCCGGATCGTTAGACATGACCATCGAAATCACTTGTACTTCATTACGGAAACCGTCTGGGAACATCGGACGAATCGGACGGTCGATTAAACGGCTTGCTAAAATTGCTTTTTCAGATGGACGTCCTTCACGTTTAATAAAGCCTCCAGGAATTTTACCTGCTGCGTATAAACGTTCTTCGTAGTTTACTGTTAATGGGAAGAAATCAAGTGGTTTCGGTGATTTTGACATTGTCGCTGTTGAAAGTACAGATGTATCACCATAACGTACTAAAACGGCCCCATTTGCTTGTTTTGCTAACTGTCCGACTTCGATTACAAGCGGACGGCCAGCCCATTCATAGGAATAGACTTTCTTTTCGTTCATTCAATGAACCCCTCTCTATTATAAAAACACTTACTTCGTCTGTATGTACTAATAGTAAGTGTACCAAAAATGCTTGTTCTATGCTAAATATTTCATCAAATAATCATACATTTAAATTCAGTTATTGCCAATTTATTTAGGATTTATTTCTGTATTTGATTGAAACAAAGTTTTTTTGCTTGAAATTCGTGTCATATATATGCTTTTTTTCGCAATAGTAAAGTTAACCGTCTTCTTAATATTTATAAACATAAAGAAAAAGCGGGATTAATCCCGCTTTTCGACAATTAGCGACGTAAGCCTAAACGAGTGATTAGTTCACGGTAACGTTGTACGTCAGTTTCACGAAGATATTTTAATAGGTGACGACGACGACCTACCATTTTAAGAAGACCACGCTCAGAGTGGAAATCTTTTTTGTGTGTACGTAAGTGAGCATTTAGAGAGTTAATTTCCTCTGTTAATACTGCAACTTGTACTTCTGGAGAACCAGTGTCACTTTCGTGAGTACGGAACTCAGCAATAAGTTCGTTTTTACGTTGTTTTGAAATAGCCATTTGTATGGACCTCCTAAATAATTGTTAATCCCCATTAGCACAGTAAACGTTGGAGTCATCGATATACCGAGCTAAGGTTAAGCATATTATGCACTTATGAATGTTACCATAAATCAAAAGGTCAAGCAAGTGTTAACGTAAGCGCCTATTCATAGGCTAAAGCAGATTTAGGCTCATCTCCATAACGTGGGGTTGATTTCCGTTCCAACTGGGCGTCGGGCCAACACGAGGTTGGTCACGAAGGCGTTATCACAGGATGTGATGCTCTTAGCCTTCGTTCCTCTATTGCTGATCCCCAAGGAGTCGCCCAACCTCCACTCCAATCAACTCATGGCGTACGTTTTAACTTTCGGCGATAATCCCAAAATAGTCAATTGCTTCTTGTTTATCCTTTTGGATTTGGGCTTTCAAAGCTTCAATACCATCGAATTTCCGTTCACTTCTTATACGTTTATACCAAGCGACATGCACTTCTTCACCGTAAATATTTTTTTCGAAGTTTAATATATGGACTTCGATGGATAATTGCTTGTCATTTGGATCTTTAAATGTTGGTTTATAGCCTACATTACATACACCATCATACCAGTTATTTTGCACCAGTAATCGAACCGCATATACACCGCTTGCTGGGATATAAGTTCCCTCTAACGCTTGGACATTAGCAGTTGGGAAACCTATTGTGCGTCCTCGTTTATCACCATGTACAACGATACCCGAAATTTCAAATGGTCTTCCTAGAAGCAATCTCGCTGCTTCCATATCCCCCTCTTGTAAAAGCTTTCGGATACGTGTAGAGCTAATTTTTTCGATATCGTCGGTTTTCTTTTCAACAACCGTTACGCCGTAATCTCCATTACTTAATGCACGCATATCTTCCATTTTACCTTTACCGAATGCACCAAAAGAATAGTCAAAGCCAGCTGTAACATGTTGAATGTTCAGCCCACGAATAAATGTATCAATAAAAGCTTCAGGTGAAAGCTTTGCAAAATCAGAAGTGAAATGTACAACAAATGCTGTATCCACACCCTGTTCTTCAAATAGCTGCAATTTTTGCTGTAATAACGTTATATAAAATACTTTTTCGTTACGACCGCCTAGCACTAAAGAAGGATGTGGATCGAATGTCATAACAGCTGTTGGAATTTGACGCTTGTCTCCTTCTTCCTTCGCTGTCTGAATAACTGCCTGATGCCCTCTATGTACACCATCAAAAAAGCCAAGTGCCAATGAATACGGTTGCATGCTTTCTCGTTGCTGTAGCTGATGTGGGTATTTTAAATGAATGACCTCCATACAAAAAATCCTCCTACTCTATCGTCGGAAACATCTTATGTGGCTTCATAAACCCTTCCTTTGTAGGATGGGCTTGATAGACCGCAACTGCTTTCCCACTGATTCCAAAAACAATTTTATCATGTATCTTTAATAATGCATCTGCGGGAAGCACTTGTCCATTGAAAATTTCTTTTTCATTAGCAGAAGTTATTTCAATAAATGGATAGTCTGTCAATGCATACTCAACTGGTAAAATGCATGTATCGATTTGTTCAGCTTCCATCAGCTCAGCTACCTGTGCCAATGTAAAGCAATTTTCTTGTGTAAACGTACCTGAGGCTGTGCGTACGAGCTCTTTCATATGCGCAGGGTAGCCAAGCGCTGCTCCGATTTGCACAGCTAGTGTTCGAATATACGTCCCTTTACTACACGCTATCCGTACAGGGAATGTAATTTCTTGTCCTTCATATAGTTCAACATCATCTAGTAGCTCTAATGCATAAATAGTAACTTGACGTGTCGGTCTTTCGACGGTCTCGCCTTTTCGAGCATATTCATAGAGACGTTTACCATTTACTTTAACAGCTGAAAACATTGGTGGCGTTTGTTGAATGACACCTGTAAGTGAGGCTAAAACTTCTTGCAATTGAGTACGTGTAAACTTTTTATTCGTATGATCTTGCTCAACCGTTTCTCCTTCTGCATCTTCAGTTGTCGTTGTACGGCCAATTGAAATAACAGCTTCATAGGTTTTTCCTGCATCCGTTAAATACTCTGCGATGCGTGTTGCTTGACCAATACAAATTGGGAGAACCCCCTCAACACCAGGATCAAGTGTGCCTGTATGTCCTACTTTTTTTGTGCGTAAAATTTTTCGTAATTTAAAGACGCAATCATGACTTGTCATGCCGCGTTCCTTCCAAAGCGGTAAAATACCGTTCATAACTTTCCTCCTAAAATCAATACATTTTCAGCCTGTTTTGAGAGTCCGCAACCTTTTATCACCCTTTTGATAGAGGTGATAGGGCCTCAAAATGTCTTGTTATATTTCAATCAATGTAAAAAAGCCTGCCTGCATGAACATGCATATGGCAGACTTTTTTTTAGTTATCTTATTCTTCGTGTAAACCACGTAGCAATGTATCAATACGGTTCCCATATTCAATCGATGAATCGAATTCAAAAATTAGTTCTGGTGTACGACGTAAGCGGATTCGTGAACCGATTTCTGAGCGAATAAAACCAGAAGCCTTTAATAAAGCTTTTAGTGTATCCTCTTTCTCACGTTCATTGCCTAGAGTTGTAATATAAATCGTCGCTTGCTGTAAATCACCTGTTACTTCAACACCAGTAACAGTAACGAAACCAACACGCGGATCTTTTATTTTACGTCCAATAATATCACCAAGCTCTTTTTTCATTTGCTCAGCGACACGGTTTGAGCGTAGAGACATAGTTTGTCACCTCAATTTCGATGTACAGAAAGTTGTGTCCTCACTTACATAGTTTTTCATGCAAGGTGGTAAATCATACAACACAACTTATAATGTAACTTATAAATAGTCCCGCCACACATTTAGCTGTTCCCAAGATGGATTTGACTGTAAGTAGTGAAGCGCGTGATTAATTTCACGCTCGGCTGCTTCTTTTGAAGAAGAAACAGCAACAAGCGCTATTTTCGTGCGTTGCCATACATTTTGATGATCAATTTCCGCAATCGATACATTAAATTTTTGTTTCGTGCGGGTAATCATACGCTGTAAGACAGCACGTTTTTCCTTCAACGAATGGGCAGTTTGAATAATGAATTCAACCTCTGCGTAAACGATCATTAAGCACGTTTAACTTCTTCCATAATATAGGCTTCGATAATGTCGCCTTCTTTAATATCGTTGAAGTTTGTAATTGTAATACCACATTCGTAACCTCGGGCAACTTCTTTTACTTCATCTTTGAAACGTTTAAGTGTATCTAATTCACCTTCAAAAATTACTACATTATCGCGAATTACACGTACGCCTGAATCACGAGTTACTTTACCTTCTGTTACGTATGAACCAGCAATTGTACCAACTTTTGATACTTTAATTGTTTGTCGAACTTCTGCTTGACCAATAATTTTTTCTTCAAATTCTGGATCAAGCATACCTTTCATTGCTTGTTCAATTTCTTCGATTACTTTATAGATAATACGGTGTAGACGAATATCTACGCCCTCTTCTTCTGCTGCACGTTTTGCATTAACATCCGGACGAACGTTGAAGCCGATAACAATTGCATTTGAAGCCGCAGCAAGAGAAATATCAGATTCTGTAATCGCTCCAGCGCCAGTGTGAATAATTTTTACGTTTACGCCTTCAACATCAATTTTCATTAATGATGCAGCCATAGCTTCTACAGTACCTTGAACGTCAGCCTTAACAATTAAGTTAAGCTCCTTCATTTCACCTTGACTCATTTGTTCGAATAAGTTATCAAGCGTTACACGTTGTTTTTCTGAACGTTGTGCTTGAATCGCTGACATTGCACGAGTTTCACCAACTTGACGTGCTGTTTTTTCGTCTTCAAAGACAACGAAACGGTCGCCAGCTTGTGGTACATCATTTAAACCTGTGATTTCTACTGGCGTTGATGGTCCAGCTTCTTTTCCACGACGGCCTTTGTCATTCACCATAGCACGTACACGACCATAAGTATGGCCAACAACAATTGGATCTCCAACTTTTAATGTTCCATCTTGTACTAAAAGTGTTGCAACAGAACCTCGACCTTTATCTAGCTGTGCTTCAATTACTGTACCAAGTGCTAAGCGATTAGGGTTCGCTTTTAACTCTCCAACTTCAGCGACAAGTAAAATCATTTCAAGTAATGTGTCAATGCCTTCACCTTTAAGTGCTGAGATCGGTACGAAAATAGTTTCGCCGCCCCAAGCTTCAGGAACTAGGCCATGCTCTGTTAACTCTTGCATCACACGGTCTGGATTAGCTGAAGGTTTATCCATTTTGTTGACTGCAACAATAATTGGTACTTCTGCTGCTTTTGCATGGTTAATTGCTTCTACTGTTTGTGGCATAACGCCATCATCCGCAGCTACCACTAAAATCGTTAAGTCAGTTATTTTCGCACCGCGCGCACGCATAGTTGTAAACGCAGCGTGTCCTGGTGTATCAAGGAAAGTAATTTTTTTGTCGCCTTCAGTAACTTGATAAGCACCGATATGTTGCGTGATACCTCCAGCTTCGCCAGCGGTAACTTTAGTATTACGAATAGAGTCTAACAATGTAGTTTTACCATGGTCAACGTGACCCATAATTGTTACTACAGGAGGACGTTCTGATAACTCCTCCTCGTTAATTTCTTCTGTTTGTTCGAAGTGTGTTTCTAAATCCGTAATATCTACACGAATTTCTTCTTCAACTTCTACACCATAGTCTGCGCAAATTAATTCAATTGCATCCTTATCTAATTCTTGGTTAATCGTTGCCATTACACCAAGCATAAATAATTTTTTAATAATTTCTGATGGCTCACGGTGTAATTTTTTTGCTAATTCCGCTACAGAAAGTGATTCAACAAAAGTAATTTTTTCTGGTAATTCCTTTTGTTTCACTGGTAGACTTGGTTGATGTGTTTTTGGATGGCGACGTTTCCCGCCATGGATTCCTGGTTTTGGACGTTGGTTGTAACCACCGCCACCTCTGCGATTATTATTATTATTATTGTTATTATTATTATTTTGTGTCATATTTCTATTTTGATTACCTTTTATATTCTTAGATTTTTCGTTAGACGAATTTGAGTTTTGACGCGTTTGTTGCTGATTATTTGCTTTAGGCTTAGAAGTAGCAGATTGTTGCTTTTGCCCTTCTTGCTTTTTTACCGGTTGCTGCTGTTTTTGCGAAACATTTTGAGTAGGTTGCTTCACATCTTTATTATTTTTAAATGATTGGTTTAACTTTGTCACTATGTCGTTTTCTAACATTGACATATGATTTGTTACGCTCACATTTAATTTATTTAGTGCTTCAATAACCTCTTTACTCGTTTTATTCACTTGTTTCGCATATTCATGAACTCTGATTTTGGTCATCTGCTCACCCCCGATTATTTTTCGTTGAGTAGACTAGACAATTTACTTGCAAAACCTTTATCGGTAATAGCTAAAGCCACTCGGGCCTCCTTACCTGTAGCATGTCCTAGATCATAACGATCACCAATTACATGATACTCAACGTTGTAGTACGTGCATTTATCTTGAATTTTTTTGCTAGAGTTTTTAGAAGCATCGTTTGCAAGCAGTACTAGCTTAGCATTACCATTGCGAACTTCCTTTACTACTAACTCTTCTCCTGAAATCACTTTACGGGCTCTTGCCGCTATTCCAAGCAAATTATGCACTGCTTGATTGATCATAATATAGACTCCCTACGAATCAACAAAATAAGTTCTTCGTAGATTTCTTCAGGGATTTTCACATCAAGTTGATGCCCTAAAACATTTTTCTTACGGGCGATTTCAATCGCTTTCTCTGATTTAGAGACATAGGCACCACGTCCAGGTTTTTTCCCGGAAACATCTACACTTACCTCGCCATCTTTCGAACGAACGACACGAATCATTTCTTTCTTTGATAGCATCTCTCCAGTAGCTACACATTTTCGAAGAGGTACTTTTTTATTGATAGCCATAAGAATCACCTTTCCTCTCTAAAGCTTGTCGTAAGAGGTGGACTAGCCGTGCACTACATTGGTTATATACTTGCATTTTAATTAAATACTGTACTATTTTCAATTGTAGGCTCTGCCATTATTCAGTCGGCGCAGCCCAACGCCTACTGAATAATGGTAGTTAACTAGTCACACGGGCTTTCTTACTTATTCTTCGTCGTCTTGATATAAGTCAACTGTCACATCATCAAAATCACTTTCTTTATCCTCAGCAGGTATGAAAGTGCTTGTAGCAGATGGATAAATACCTAACTCACGAGCATCTGTTTCACTCTTAATATCAATTTTCCAGCCAGTTAACTTCGCAGCTAAACGAGCATTTTGACCACGTTTACCAATTGCTAATGATAATTGATAGTCTGGAACAACAACTGTAGTGGATTTTTCTTCTTCATCTACTTGAACATCTAAAACCTTTGATGGGCTAAGAGCATTTGCTACAAATACAACTGGATCTTCTGACCATTCAACGATATCGATTTTTTCGCCGTTCAATTCATTTACAATTGTTTGCACACGTGCGCCTTTTGCCCCTACACATGAACCTACTGGATCTACTTCTTCGTTATGTGCATAAACAGAAATCTTAGAACGGTCTCCTGCTTCACGAGCAATTGATTTAATTTCTACGATACCTTCGTAGATTTCAGGTACTTCCATTTCAAATAAGCGGCGTAATAAACCAGGATGTGTACGTGAAACAATTACTTGTGGTCCGCGTGTTGTACGTTCAACCTTTGTAATATAGACCTTGATACGGTCATGTGGATGATATGTTTCACCTTGAATTTGTTCGTTTTGTGGTAATGCAGCCTCTACTTTTCCTAGACCTACGTAAATATTGCGAGCATCTAGACGTTCAACTACACCCGTTACGATATCATCTTCACGGTCCACATATTGCTCGTAAATTAAGCCACGTTCTGCTTCGCGCACTCGTTGTGTAACAACTTGTTTCGCTGTCTGTGCAGCAATTCGACCAAAGTTTCGAGGTGTCACTTCCTGCTCCACGATATCTTCTAATTGATATGCAGGGTTGATTGCCTTAGCATCTTCTTCAGAGATTTGTAAACGATCATCTTCTACTTCTTCAACAACATCTTTACGTGAAAAGACACGAATAGAGCCTTTATCTAAATTTAAGTCCACACGAACATTTTGTGCTTGATTGAAGTTGCGTTTGTAAGCTGTAACTAATGCCGCTTCTATTGCTTCAATTAACACATCTCTTGAAATTCCTTTTTGTTCTTCTAACGCATTTAGCGCATCTAACAAATCACTACTCATTTTATTTTCACTCCTAAATATGCAATATGCTTAAAAATCGATGGCAAGTCGCGCCAATGCGATTTTTTCTTGTTCAATTGTTACTGTTATTTTACGCGTTTTAATGCGTACTTCCATCACTAATGTATGTTCATCGTATGACGTTAAGTAGCCTTGGAATTCCTTCATGTCCTTAATGGGCTCATAGGTTTTAACATAAATAAATTTGCCAATCGCTTTTTCAAAATCAGTGTCTTTTTTCAATGGACGTTCTGCTCCAGGTGAAGAAACTTCTAAATAATAGTTTTGTGTAATTGGGTCATTTTCATCCAATAGCAAACTTAGTCGTTCACTAACTTGAGCGCATTGTTCAATGTCAATCCCACCTTCAGGTGTATCCACATAAACACGTAAAAACCAGTTACGTCCTTCTTTTACGAACTCGACATCTACAAGCTCAAGATTCAACTCTTCAACAATCGGTTTAGCGAGCTCTTCAATTAAAGATGGTACTTTGCTCATTGTTTCCTCCTGTATCTATCAAATTCTGGCGTAATAAAACAGAAATTCCACCAGTAGCTTTGGTGAAATTTAACGGTCTTACCTGCTGTTAGTCAAAAATTTGTTTTGCTACGGTATAACAACAGAAAAGAGCGGGAAGGTCCCACTCTTTTGCTGGAAAAATATCAACAAATTATTACCATAAGGATAGCATAGTTTACAGCACAATGCAAATTTCCTTTTTCTAGACATCTAATCCAGTATGCCTTGACATAATTGTTGCTGTCGCTTCGCTTTCGCACAGATAAACAATGTGTCCAGAAATCAAAATTGTGCTTAAATTAAGCCATCACTACAACGTGGGGTTGATTTCCGTTCAAGCTAGGCGCTATTCTAGAGTTGCCCAACCTTGCCTTCAATCAACTTATATACATGGTATACATTTTAACAAATGTCTTTATAAGCCTTAATTTGAGCAAAAGGTAGAGAAGTTATTCGTGTGATTGATGAAGATGCCTTCAAGCTAACTTTCGTAATTTTAGAAAAGTGATAACTGATTGGCATCAGGCATTCCTTCTAAACAACCCAATTGATCCATGTATTCTATTAATGTTTTGGATACACGACCTCGTTGCTGTAAATCTTCCTTCGATAAAAATTCTCCGTCCTCACGTGCTGCCACAATTTGTTTAGCAACGTTTGTACCAAGTCCAGGAATCGCATCGAATGGTGGAATTAAAGAGTTCCCATCAATGATAAATTCACTAGCTTGCGAACGATATAAGTCCACTTTCTGGAAGTTCATACCACGCTCACACATTTCAAGTGCTAATTCCATTACAGTTAATAGGTTTTTCTCTTTTGTTGAAGCATCTAAGCCCTTCAGATTGATTTCATCAATTTTTGTACGAATCATTTGCGGACCTTGTACCATGGCAATTAAATCAAAATCATCTGCACGAACTGTGAAATACGCTGCGTAATAAAGGATTGGGAAATGTACCTTAAACCATGCAATACGCACTGCCATTAACACGTACGCGGCAGCATGGGCTTTCGGGAACATGTATTTTATCTTTTTACATGATTCGATATACCAGCCTGGTACTTTATTCGCTAGCATTTCCGCTTCAAATTCGTCAGATAATCCTTTCCCTTTACGCACGGATTCCATAATTTTAAACGCCAGTGACGGTTCTAAATCTTGATAAATTAAATACACCATAATATCGTCACGACAGCCAATTACTTCTTTTAGCACACATGTACCATTGTGAATTAACTCTTGCGCGTTACCAAGCCATACGTCTGTTCCGTGCGATAGTCCTGAAATTTGCACGAGCTCCGAGAATGTGGATGGCTTTGTATCTTCAAGCATTTGGCGTACAAAACGGGTACCGAACTCAGGAATGCCGAGTGTTCCTGTCTTACAGCCAATTTGTTTTTCTGTTACGCCTAAAGTTTCTGGCGAACTAAAGATTTTCATAACGACTGGATCATCTGTTGGAATGGTTTTTGGATCTATCCCTGATAAATCCTGCAACATCCGAATCACAGTCGGATCATCGTGCCCCAGTATATCAAGCTTTAAAATATTATCGTGGATGGAATGGAAATCAAAGTGCGTTGTACGCCATTCTGCATCCTGTGCATCCGCAGGGAATTGTACTGGTGAGAAATCAAAAATATCCATATAATCTGGTACTACGATAATTCCTCCAGGGTGCTGTCCTGTTGTACGTTTTACGCCTGTACAGCCTTGTACTAAACGATCTACCTCGGCACCGCGGAAATGTAGGTTGTTATCATTGGCATAGCCCTTTACGTAGCCATACGCTGTTTTCTCTGCGACTGTACCGATTGTTCCTGCACGATATACATAATCTTCACCGAATAATACCTTCGTATAATTATGGGCTTGTGGTTGATATTCCCCGGAGAAATTCAAATCGATATCAGGTACCTTGTCTCCTTTAAAGCCAAGGAACGTTTCGAATGGGATATCTTGCCCATCCTTTTTATACGGTGATCCACATTCCGGACAATCTTTATTTGGTAAGTCATAGCCTGAACTTACTGAACCATCATTAAAAAACTCTGAATGCTTACAATCTGGACAAACATAATGAGGAGGAAGTGGATTTACTTCAGTAATCTCCATAAAGGTCGCTACTAATGAAGATCCAACTGAACCACGGGAACCTACTAAATAGCCATCAGCTAATGATTTTTTCACAAGCTTCGCTGAAATTAAGTAAATTACTCCGAAACCATGGCCTAAAATTGACTTTAATTCCTTTTCAATTCGGGCCTTCACGATTTCTGGTAGCTCTTCTCCATATATAAGATGAGCCATTTCATAGGTTAAATTTGTAACCTCATCATCTGAGCCTTCAATTTTTGGTGTGTATAAATCATCTTTAATTGGCTTAACATCACCAATCATATTTGCGACTTTTTGAGAGTTGGTAACAACTACTTCTTTCACAAGATCCGGACCTAAAAAATCAAATTCTTTAAGCATTTCATCCGTCGTTCTGAAATGAACTTCAGGCAGCTTCGATCTATTTAATATGTTGGCACCACCTTGAGAGCCAATTAGTATTTGTCTAAACATTCCATCTGTCGGATCTAAGTAATGAACATTACCGGTTGCTACAACGGGTTTATCGATTTTCTTCCCTAGCTTTACGAGCTTGCGAATAATATCTTCAAGTGTCCATTCATCACGTACGACATTGCGCTCAATTAACGGTGCATACACAGCCTTTGGTTGAACTTCAATATAATCATAGAATCTCGCAACTTGCTCCGCTTCCTCTGGGGATTTATTCATCATCGTCTCAAATAATTCACCATTATTACAACCTGATCCGATTAATAATCCTTCTCTATATTGTTCTAGGACCGCTCGTGTTACTCGAGGTACTCGATAGAAAGTTTTTGTATGGGAGTGAGTGACTAATTTAAATAAATTTTTTAGTCCAACATTGTCTACTGCTAATATCGTACAATGCATTGGTCGTCCCTTTTTGTAAGCATCCCCGCCCCCGATATGCTTATTAAAGTCGTCGTGATATTTAATACCTAATTCATCTGCATCTTTTAACAGCTGTAAAAGTAAGAAACCAGTTGCTTCTGTATCATAAATAGCTCGGTGATGCTGAGTTAAATCAATATTGAATTTTTTACAAAGTGTATTTAAACGATGGTTTTTCATCGTTGGATAAAGTAATCGGGCTAACTCCAACGTATCAATAACTGGATGAATAGTTCCCTCTAGTCCATATTTTTTATAGCCTGTGTATAAGAAGCCAATATCAAATGATGCATTATGGGCAACCACTATGCCATCTCCGATAAATGCATGGAACTCCTTAATGACTTGTTCCACTTCTGGCGCGTTACGTACCATATCATCTGTAATGCCTGTCAGTTCAATGGTCGTCGCTGAAAGTGGGTGATGGGGATTGGCAAAGCTTTCGTATTTGTCGATTACCTGCCCATCTTTAATTTTCACCGCGGCAAGCTCAATGATTGTATCGTAAGCAGTAGATAGACCTGTCGTCTCTACGTCAAACACGACATAAGTATCATCATCTAATAATCGGTGCTCAGCTGCATAAGCAATCGGTACACCATCATCTACTAAATTCGCTTCCAATCCATAAATAACTTTTATACCATGTTTCTTCCCTGCTGCATAAGCCTCTGGGAAGGATTGTACAACAGCATGGTCGGTAATAGCCACGGCTGGATGACCCCACTTCGCAGCCTGAGAAACAAGTCTATCAACTGGTGTTACAGCGTCCATCGTGCTCATTGGTGTATGCAAATGCAATTCAACCCGTTTTTCTCCCTCTGGCGCCTTATCCTGTCGTGTTTCTTTTTTGATTTCATTAATATCGTTTGCCATAACGATTAAATCACGAATGAATGTGTCAGTTTGTACAGAGCCTCGGACTTTTACCCACATACCCTTTTTCAAATGCTGCATAAGTTCCGCATCATCATTATCACGTGAGAACATTTTTACAACGATGGAATCCGTATAGTCGGTAATTTTAATTTGCAATAAAGAACGACCGCTTTTCAGCTCTTTAACTTCTGCATCAAATACAAAGCCTTCAATGATCACACGACGTTCTTCCTCAACAATGCGTTTAATTTCCATTGTTTCATCATCTTTAATTAACATACCAAGCTGGAATGGTCGATCACCAAGATTCGCAATAGCAGGATTTTCTTTCTTCTCCTTCTCACGTTTTTGGTAATCTTCTATCGCTTGCTGAGCTAAAGCAGCTTCTTCTAAACGCCTCTGTTCCATGAAAGCTTCCTGTGCGGCAATCATTTCTTCTGTTTGATCTTGAAGTACGAAATCTAACACAATATGCGGAAAGCCGAACTGACTATAGCTTGCAGAAAGCTTTTCTGCATACTTTGTTTTCAGCATCATAAATTCCATTTCCTGCATGCAGGATAACGTAATTTTTTGCCCATTCCACATAGGCACTTGCGATACTAGGCATTCTTTCAAAGTGGGCGCCATCTCATCGATTTGCTCTACTACCGTTAACCAATATTGTTGGACTAGCTCCTCCGTCACATTTTTCTCTTCCGTATCAAAAGTTGTATGGATTTCAGCGATAGCTGAAAATTTCTCAGCTAAACGAGTACGAAAAAGTTGGTATAGTGAAAAAGGAAGTATATCTCGTAATTTAATGGAAAAATTCCATAGCCTGTTCTTTTTGTGTACAGTTAGTCGTGATAATTCACCTTCCTCAAAAAAGGACATATACACATCATCTGTTAGTTCTAGTTGTTGCAAGAGCATTTGAAACCTTGCTCTTGCTTCTTGTTGCTGTTCCAACTATTGACACCTACTTTCAGAATGAGGCAGTCTTACATGCCCCATATTTTATTTCCTCACCAACGTTTACGATTTAAAGGAACAAATGCGCTAAAGCGCTCGTTTACATCCGACAAGCGCTGGAGAGCCCGAAGCAAAAGTAAGCGATCTACCTACTTTTGCCCGAGGGATCGAAGCGACCTCAAGGATGTAGCGCTTTAGCCTAGACGGAAAAAAAATCGCACCCTTTCCACGAGCGACCGTCAAGCCTCACAAATCCTAAACATCTATGAATTCATGCTTGGCTCGCTGTCCCCGAGAAGTGGCGCGAATTTTTTATCTATTTAATACCATTTAGGACAGCGGTTCTTCTAAAGGAATTTAATGTTTGCGGAAAAATTCATTTAAGCGATCAATGACCTCTTCTTTTTTCCATTCGAACGTTTCACCTGTTTGACGGAATTTAACCTCAACAATACCTTCAGTTGCTTTTTTACCTACTGTAACACGGACAGGTAAGCCAATTAAGTCAGCATCTGCGAATTTAACCCCTGCACGCTCTGCACGATCATCTAATAGCACATCATAACGGTATGATTTCAATAAACCGTATAGCTCATCAGCTAAGGCAACTTGTGATTCATCTTTTGTATTAACAGGTACAACATGAATATCATAAGGAGCTAATTGTGTTGGCCAAACAAAACCATTTTCATCTTGGAAATGCTCTGCAACAGCAGCTAAAATACGTGATACCCCAATACCATAGCATCCCATAATAAATGGCTGTGCTTTACCTTGTTCGTCTAAGAATGTACCATTCATTTTTTCAGAGTAAGTTGTTCCTAATTTGAAAATATGACCAACCTCGATACCTTCTGCAAATTTGATAATACCTTGTCCATCTGGAGATGGATCACCCACTTGAATAAAACGAATATCTAAGTATTCATTCACTGCAAAATCACGCTCTGGATTTACATTTACTAAATGGAACCCATCCTCATTTGCACCGGCTACACCGTTACGAATCGATTTAATAGCATTGTCAGCTACTACTTTTACGTCTACTGGTAATTTAACAGGACCGATTGAACCAACTCCACAGCCTAATAATTCGCGGATTGCCTCTTCACTAGCAAGTTCAACAGAACCAGCATCAAGTGCGTTTTTCAGTTTAATATCATTAATTTCGTGATCTCCACGAGCAAGTACAACTACTAATTCACCATCTACGTCAAATACTAATGACTTGATGACATTTGAAGAGTCAACATTTAAGAAAGCTGATACTTCTTCGATCGTTTTTTGATCTGGTGTTGCCACTTTTTCAAGGTCTTTTAATGCTGCATCTGATGGTTGATAGTCTACAAGAACCTCTGCCATTTCAATGTTCGCAGCATAATCAGATGTATCAGAGTATGCAATTGTATCTTCCCCAATTTCAGAAAGTACCATAAATTCATGTGTACCTTTCCCACCAATTGAGCCTGCATCTGCAATAACTGCACGATAGTTTAAACCAAGACGAGAGAAAATATTTGAATAGGCACGATACATATCATCATATGTTTCATCTAAACTTTCACGCGATGCATGGAATGAATACGCATCTTTCATAATAAACTCTCTGCCTCGCAGTAAACCAAAGCGAGGTCGCTTTTCATCACGGAATTTAGTTTGAATTTGATAAAGTGTTAACGGTAATTTTTTATATGATTTAATTTCATCACGTACTAAAGTTGTAATCACTTCTTCATGTGTTGGCCCTAATGCGAAATCACGATTGTGACGATCCTTTAAACGCATTAATTCTGGACCATATTTTTCCCAGCGGCCTGACTCCTGCCATAGTTCCGCAGATTGTAATGAAGGCATTAAAAGTTCAATTGAATTGATTGCTTCCATCTCTTCACGAACAATATTTTCTATTTTTGTTAATACACGTTTTGCAAGCGGTAAATACGAGTATACCCCACTTGTATTTTGACGAATAAACCCTGCACGCAGTAATTGCTTATGTGATTTTACCTCTGCATCAGCAGGTACTTCACGTAGCGTTGGGATAAATGTTTTACTTTGCTTCATTCAGTGTTCCACCTTTTTTAATAAATAAGTTTTATACTCTAATTAGCATAAACAAATTTAGCTTTGAACGCAATGTTTCAAAAAAATTGCGCTCAAAGCTATGTTTTTTCAATCAATTTTCACCTTGGCATAATTGCCAGGGCTTCCTCTAAATAATGTTTTACTTGAAAAGCTTAACTTTATTTAGTTAAAAGAAAAATCTTTGTATATCATTCCATGTAACAACAACCATTAAGATCATCAATAGTACAATACCTACAAAATGCACAAGACCCTCTTTTTGACGATCGATTGGTTTACCTCTTACTGCTTCGAAGCCGAAGAACAATAGACGGCCACCGTCAAGTGCTGGAAGCGGTAATAAATTCATAATTCCAAGGTTAATACTTAACATCGCAGCCCAATTCATTAAATTGATGAATCCATATTGAGCTACCTGCTCTGTCGCTTTATAAATGCCTACTGGACCTGATAACGCATCTATCGTGAATTTACCGGTAATTAACATACCAAGCAATTCAAATATTCGAGCAGTCATAGTATACGTTTCTTGAGCGCCATAAACAACAGCCTTTAACGGATTAAATTCACGTGGGCTCTCATACTTAACCCCTATTTGACCGTATTTTTCGCCATTTTGTTCTACTTCTTTAACCGTCATATTTAGGTTAACTCGCTGACCATCTCGTTCAACCGTAACATTAATATTTTCACCCGGGTGATCTTGTACAATGGCAGCTAAATCTTGCCATTTTTCAACTGCTTGTCCGCCAATGTCAACTACTTTATCACCTGCAAGCATGCCTGCCTGTGCAGCTGGATCATTTTCCACAACTTCTGTTATGATTGGCTCATACGTAGGCACACCATTAATTAATCCAATTAGCAAATAAATAACAAAAGCTAATATAAAGTTAAATAACGGACCAGCAAAGATTGTCATAGCACGTTGACCGACTGTTTTAGCGTTAAATTGACGATCATACGGTGCGATTAACGTTTCTTTACCGTTTTCTACAAGCATACAATCTCTTGCAACATTATAACGAACTAATTTTTCTTCTTCATCATAGCCTTCTACAAACAATTCATTTTCTAAATCGGCACGCTCAACTTCTAAAAATAATAAATCTGGTAGTTGCTTATTATTTTGATTAAAGATTATTTTCTTTACAACATTATCTTCATCTACAATAAGCCCTACTCGGTAACCCGGCTGTAGTTCGGTACCATCCATGTCCTCACCAGCCATACGAACGTAACCACCAATTGGCAATAAACGTATTGTATAGATTGTTTCACCGTGTGTTTTCCCATAAATTTTTGGTCCCATACCGATTGCAAATTCTCGAACCATAATGCCTGCTCGTTTCGCAAACAAGAAGTGACCAAATTCATGAAAGAATACAAGTAGGCCAAATATTAAAATAAATGCAATAGCTGTTTGCATAATACCCCACCTTTAAAAGCGAATAGTTAACGATATCTTCTCTCTTTATTTTACCATGTTTAATACTGTTTTTCTTGTTTCACTGTCTACATGCAAAATCGTTTGCAAATCTGGTACTACTATATTGTTATGTGCTTGCATTACACGCTCAATCGTTTCATCAATTTCAAGGAATGTTATTTTCCCTTGTAAAAATGCCGCAACTGCCGCTTCATTCGCTGCGTTCATCGCTGTTAAAATTGTACCGCCTGTGCGCCCAGCCTCATATGCTAGACGTAATGCTGGATAACGTTCAAAATCCATTTCTTTAAAATGAAGTTGACCAATTTGTGCTAAATTAAGTCGTTGTCCGTTATGCAGTGGCATACGATCTGGATAGCTTAATGCATATTGGATAGGTACACGCATGTCCGGCGTACCTAGCTGTGCAATGACACTAGTATCATGATACTCAACTAGGGAGTGAATAATACTTTCTCTATGCAAAAGTACATCTATTTTATCATAGGGCATATCAAATAAGACATGTGCTTCTATAACTTCTAGTCCTTTATTCATCATTGTAGCTGAATCAATCGTAATTTTTGCACCCATTGACCAATTCGGGTGGTTTAATGCATCTGCAACCGTAACATGCTTCAATTCCTCGCGTGTTTTGTCACGGAAGCTACCACCAGAAGCTGTAATAATTAATCGTTCAATATTTTTTGGATTCTCACCATTCATCGATTGGTAAATCGCTGAGTGCTCACTATCTACTGGCAAAATTGTTGCATTATATTTCTTGGCCTCTGCCATTACTAAATGTCCAGCGGTTACAAGCGTTTCTTTATTGGCAATGGCAATTGTTTTGCCCATGCGAATTGCAGCTAATGTCGATTCTAGTCCAACGCTTCCAAGAACCGCGTTTACAAGCACCGTTGAATCAGGATGTGTAGCAACCTCTACAAGCCCTTTTGCACCAAACGTAAACTGTACTTGTGGATATTCTTTAGCGAGCATAACTGCATCTTCTTCTAATTGAACAGATACAAGCTCTGGCTTTAAAGTTTCAATCATTTCACGCGTTTTTTCGATATTTTTTCCTGAAGAAAACGCTACTAAATGAAAGGCATCGCGTTGTTCTTTTAAAATATCATAGGTTTGCCAACCGATTGAACCAGTTGCACCAAGTAAACTAATTTTTTTCACGACAAATTGTCCCCTTTTTCTATCTCAACAAATGATATAGCACGATTATTTCCTCTCTGTTTAGAGGAAATTGCTATTATTATGGCTCATCATCAGATCGTAGAGTTGATATCGATTCAGACTGGGCGCTTTTTAAAGGCGTCCGATGAGCACCTATTATTTTTAGTTACCAAAAAGATGTAAAAAATGTAGTAAAGGCACGACGAATAGCAGACTATCAAAGCGGTCTAAAATACCGCCATGCCCAGGTAAAATATTTCCTGAATCCTTTACGTCAAAATGTCGCTTTATAGCAGATTCCACTAAATCGCCCATTTGCCCAATAATTGACGCAATGATTGTGATGAAAATAAGTGAGACATAACCATTTGCAAATGGATAAATTGCTTGCATCGCGACAGCAAAGATTACAGCAATAACAATGCCACCTACAAAACCTTCCACAGTTTTCTTCGGTGAAATTTCAGGCCAAAGCTTATTTTTACCTAATTTTCTTCCAACAAAATATGCACCAGAGTCAGTTGTCCAAACTACTAGTAAACAATATACGACAAACTCAAGACCATAGCTTCGTGTTTCAATTAAGTAATGGAAACCTAGTCCGACATAAAACGCACCTAATAAAATAAATGCAACTTCATCGAATGTAATTTTATTTTTCACAAGGACTACGTAAATGAGCAAAAGCATCATTAGACCATACACAACCATTAAATCAGAGGAATAGCCAATTGCTTCTACCACTTTACTTGACCAGTCCTTTGGTATAACAAGTAGTATTAATGTTAGTAGCCCTAAAAAACCAGGCACTGAAAAAAGTGAAATACCTTTCATTTTTAGTATTTCATAAAAGCCGACAACAGCCATTGCAAGCACAAGAATTGTAAATGGCACTTTTCCATAAATAACAAATGGAATAAATAGCGCTGCTGCAATTATTGCTGTGATAATTCGTTGTTTCAAGTTGTTCCTTCTCCCTTCAACCCACCGTAACGGCGATTACGTTTCTGGTAGTTTTCCACCGCTTCCAGTAAGTTTTCCTCGCTAAAATCTGGCCACAATGTATTTGTAAACCAAAATTCTGTATAAGCGAGCTGCCATAACATAAAGTTGCTTAAGCGTACTTCACCGCTTGTTCGAATTAATAAATCTGGCTCTGGCAGATGAGCCGTCATTAAATGAGATGTCAAACATTCTTCTGTTATTTCTTGCATCGTTAATTGACCATCCTGCACCTTTTGAAGCATTGTTCTCATGGCGCTAACCATTTCGGAACGACTTCCATAATTCAGAGCAAAATTTAATATTAATCCTGTATTATGTTTCGTTTCCTCCATCGCCTCATACAACGCTTTTTGCGTATGTGCAGGTAATAAAGATGGATCCCCTATCATTTCAACACGTACATTACGCTCCATCATTTCAGGTAAAAAGGAACCTAAAAATTCTACAGGTAAACGCATTAGAAAATCGACCTCAGGTTTTGGTCGCTTCCAATTTTCTGTAGAGAACGCATATACCGTTAAAACTTTAATACCTAAATCGGATGCAAATCTAGTTACCTTCCGGACTGTCTTCATACCTTCGTGATGCCCAGCAACACGTGGCATGGCACGTTTCTTCGCCCAACGTCCATTTCCGTCCATAATAATCGCTACATGGGCAGGAATCGGCTCGTTTTTAGCAAGGGCAACACGTTCCTCCAATGATTGTGAATCCATATTTATTTGTTTACCTAATAGCTTTTTAAACATGCTAACTCCCCCACTACAACTAATCGGACGTATACTAACCTATCATAACAAACAAAAGCGCATTTTGTCTTTTTTTCCCCTCTAAATTGACTATGTATGAACTATCTTATTTTAGAACTACACACATTTTAGGATGATCACCGAAACGTGGGGTTGATTTCCGTTCCGACTGGGCGCTTTGCCGCTGACGCTTCGCTTTCGCGCAGAGCAGAGCTTCCTGGGGGCGTCCGATGAGCCGCTTCACTCACGTTGCTCGCTCCAGGGTCTCGGGCCAACACGATGTTGGTCACGAAGGCATTATCACAGGATGTGATGGTTTTAGCCTTCGTTCCTCTATCGCTAATCCCCAAGGAGTCGCCCAGTCTCCACTCCAATCAACTTATCCTCATAACATACGTTTTAACAAAATGTCATCCCCAACTTTAGATTGATGATTCCTTTATAAAGAAAGGCTAGAAAACTTTTATCACGCCCACTCAAGTATGATTATTAAGAGGTATTTCCCTTATTTCGTTCATTCCTCAATAATGTTTTTCTCTTCACGTAAAAAACAGTTCTTCTTAATCTTAAAAGAAAGAAAAAATAGATGAAAGGTATTTCCCTAAAACAATTAAAGTTATGTATAACATTTTACTAAACCTTTTACATAATCATTTAAAGTAAAGAGAAAAGACGTCCTGATATGTATAGGACGCCTTCATCTCATCAAAAAGTTCCATCATAGATATGCAAAGCAAATTATGCTTACACTTCTAAAATTTCTTTTTCTTTTTCTTTCGTTACTTGATCTACTTTAACAATGAATTCATCTGTTAATTTTTGAATATCTTCACCGTAGCCACGTAGACCATCTTCTGTGATTTCGCCAGCTTTTTCAAGTTTTTTCAGATCATCATTAGCATCACGACGAACATTACGTACAGCGATTTTTGCATCCTCTGCTTCTTTTTTCACTTGTTTCACAAGATCTTTACGACGCTCTTCTGTTAAAGCCGGGATCATTAAACGAATAACAGATCCATCATTTGTTGGTGTAATACCAATATCTGATTTCATGATTGCTTTTTCGATTTCACCTAAGATTGTTTTATCGTAAGGTGTAATAACTAATAAGCGCGCTTCTGGTACCGAAAC
Source organism: Lysinibacillus sp. NPDC093692 (assembly GCF_050280125.1). Classification (NCBI taxonomy): domain Bacteria; kingdom Bacillati; phylum Bacillota; class Bacilli; order Caryophanales; family Bacillaceae; genus Lysinibacillus; species Lysinibacillus sp. NPDC093692. The sequence goes on along the minus strand of NZ_JBNNUW010000003.1, from coordinate 114,890 downwards.
ACCTCCAAGCTGATTAATCGGTGTTGGTGCACCATAATAATCAACCGTAATGCGATCTAATAGAGAAGCATTTGCACGACCTGCACGGATTGAAGCTAGTTCACGTGAAAAAGCGGCAATTGTTTTGTTCATTTTTTCTTTAGCTTGTTCTAAAACTTGTTTAGCCATTATACATTCCTCCTAACAACTGTTCCAATTTTCTCGCCTTGTACGGCACGTTTAATATTACCTGGTTCCGTAATTGAGAAGACAATTAACGGAATATCGTTATCCATACATAGAGTAGAAGCTGTTGAATCCATTACTTGTAAGCCCTGTTGAATAACGTCTAAGTATGTGAGTGTATCATATTTAACGGCAGTTGCATCTACTTTCGGATCTGCAGAATAAACACCATCTACATTATTTTTCGCCATTAAAATCGCATCTGCGTCGATTTCAGCAGCTCGTAATGCAGCTGTAGTATCCGTAGAGAAGAATGGGTTACCTGTACCTGCTGCAAAAATTACTACACGTTTTTTCTCTAGATGACGAACTGCTTTACGGCGAATATATGGCTCTGCTACTTGTGTCATTACAATTGAAGATTGTACACGTGTTTCAATTCCTAATTTCTCCAGTGCATCTTGTAACGCTAAAGAGTTCATAACCGTTGCTAGCATACCCATATAGTCGGCTGCTGCACGATCCATTCCCATTTCGCTACCGATTTTTCCACGCCATATATTACCGCCACCTACAACAACAGCAACTTCTACATCAAGATCTACTACTTCTTTTACTTCTTCTGCAACAGCCTTGATTATTTTTGGTGATAAACCGAAGCCCGCTTCTCCAGCTAACGCTTCACCACTTAATTTAATAACTACTCGTTTATATTGTGGCACACTCATTGTAAACCTCCGTCAGACTTTATTTAAAAAATCTCTATTCCCTTTTCCATTATAGTATAAATAACAATAATTTCTAGTTATGAATAAGGCAAAATAGAAAATTATGTGGCTCAACACGATAAAGTTGGTTGATTTCCGTTCCGACTAGGCGCTTTCGCGCAGAGCAGAGCTTCCTGGGGGCGTCCGATGAGCCGCTTGGGCCAACAGATGTTTTTTGCGCGAAAGCGTAGTGCTAGCGTAGCGGCAGCAGCATGATGTTGGTCACGAAAGCGTTATCACAGGATGTGATGGTTTTAGCCTCCGTTCCTCTATCGCTGATCCCAAGGAGTCGTCCAGTCGTAACGAAGATCAACTTATATACATAGCATACGGTTTAATAAATGTTATCCGCAACTTTTGGTGACGAGCCAATTTTAACTTTTTTTCGCTAATCTCGGAAAAATAGGGAACACGCTATGTTGTGTTCCCCATTTTTTGTCTAGAAAATCTAGTTATTATTTGATTAGGATCAAATGCAAGCTAAATTAGTTACCTTTAACTTGGCTCATTACTTCTTCAGCGAAGTTGTCTTCACGTTTTTCGATACCTTCACCAACAGCATAACGTACGAAGCCGTTTACTGAACCGCCAGTTGAAGCAACGAAATCACGTACTTTTTGATCTGAGTTTTTAACGAATGTTTGGTCAAGTAAGCAAACATCTTCGAAGTATTTACCAAGACGACCTTCAACCATTTTTGCTACGATGTTTTCTGGTTTACCTTCGTTAAGAGCTTGTTCAGTTAATACTTTACGCTCACGTTCAACTTCTTCAGCAGAAACTTCATCGCGAGAAACGTAAGTAGGGTTAATAGCAGCGATATGCATTGCAACATCTTTTGCAGCAGAAGCATCTGCAGAACCTTCTAAAGTAACTAACACACCGATACGACCGCCCATGTGTAAATAAGAACCGAATGCATCTGCATCAGTTTTTGTTTTCACTTCGTAACGACGAAGAGTGATTTTTTCACCGATTGTTGCAACTGCAGTTGAAATTTGGTCAGCAATTTTCACACCTTCAGCATTTGCAAGCTCTAATGCAGCTTCAACTGTTGCAGGTTTAGCAGCAAGTAATTGCTCAGCTAAAGAAGCAACTAACACTTGGAATTTTTCGTTTTTAGAAACGAAGTCAGTTTCAGCGTTTACTTCAAGGATGATTGCTTCGTTACCTTGTTCTAAGATATAAGTTGTACCTTCTGCAGCGATACGGTCAGCTTTTTTAGCAGCTGAAGAAAGACCTTTTTCACGTAGGAAATCGATTGCAGCATCTAAATCGCCATCAGTTTGTACTAACGCTTTTTTACAATCCATCATTCCAGCGCCAGTTTTTTCGCGTAATTCTTTTACTAATTGTGCAGTAATGTTTGCCATTTAGTGTTTCCTCCTCAAATTGGTTGTACAAATTTTAGTGATAGGTTCTAAAAAAGGTGATAAGGGTCCTGAGCCACTTATCACCTTTTTCTAAACGTGAATTACTCAGCAGCAGCTTCTACAGCTGGAGCTTCTTCTTCACCTTGTTTTGACTCGATTAAAGCGTCAGCCATTTTAGCAGTTAAAAGTTTAACAGCGCGAATAGCATCGTCATTAGCAGGGATTACGTAGTCGATTTCATCTGGATCACAGTTTGTATCAACAATACCTACTAGAGGGATGTTTAATTTAATAGCTTCTGCAACAGCAATGCGTTCTTTACGTGGGTCAACCACGAACATTACGTCTGGAAGAGCGTGCATATCACGGATACCGCCTAAGAATTTGATTAGACGTTCGTGTTCTTTTTTAAGTTGGATTACTTCTTTTTTAGGAAGAACTTCGAAAGTTCCATCTTCTTCCATTTTTTCGATTGCTTTCATACGTGCAACACGTTTTTGAATAGTACCGAAGTTTGTAAGAGTACCACCTAACCAACGTTGGTTGATGTAGTAGTTGCCTGAACGTTCAGCTTCATCTTTGATCGCTTCTTGTGCTTGTTTTTTCGTACCAACGAAAAGAACTTTACCACCGTCTTGACCAACTTGACGCATGAAGTCATAAGCTTCCTCTAATTTTTTAACAGTTTTTTGTAAGTCGATGATGTAGATCCCGTTACGCTCAACGAAGATATATTTCTTCATTTTTGGGTTCCAACGACGAGTTTGGTGACCGAAATGTACACCAGCTTCAAGTAATTGTTTCATAGAAATTACTGACATGTGTATTTCCTCCTAGTATGTTTGGTTTTTATCCTCCGCATTTATCACTTGCAACAAGCTACCCTAAGCTTAGAGCACCACTTACTACATCAAAATGCGTGTGTATTAATAACACCATTTGCAACTATATCATAGCTTTACCCTATTCGCAACTGTTTTAGTTGTGAAATTTCAATAAAAGCTCGATTTCTGTTTTTCCTTTTTGAAGCTGTTTTGCAATTTCTTCTGATGTTTTCCCTTGTTTCGCTAAATTAATAGCTTGTTGTTCCAATGTTAATGGCTTAGCTTCTTCCTTTTCGGTTGCCTCACTTGCTTGTCGGGCCGAATGTACCACCTTAGCTTCAGCTTTAGCTCCAGATTGCTGCTGGCGTGAATACGCATTGGCTACGATATTTTTGGGCACATAAACGCGAGGTTCCTGATCTAGACCAATAGAACCATCTACTGTGCTTCCTTCCTTTGTCAGAGAAGGTTGCTGTTCCTTCTCCTGTTGTCTCACAATCTGTTCTTCCTGTTCCACAGCATTCGTTTGAGTTTCAGACTTTGAAACTCTTTGCAGCTCTTGAATGAGGCGATCATTTTCATCTTTCATCTCAGCTAAATAGACACTGATGGTGTCATCCATTTCACGCATTAAGCGCTCCTGTTTTTTTTCTAAGTCCTTAAATTTTGCTAGCTTCGTATTTAATATAATAAGGAAATAAAATGAAAGTAGCTGTAAAATAAATAGAACCGCAATTAGTATGATTGTCATAGTAAACTCCTATCCACTAAAATCCACGAAATTCCCTTTAAACGGATGCTGCGCTTGCGTTTCTGGCTTCTCGTTATCCTTATTTTTCTTTTTTCGAGTACCTTTTATATACTCGCCACCTGCTTCTTCATCTTCACTTATCCCATCCGCACCCTCTGAAGTATTCACAATTTTTTGCTTGCGTTCTACTTCTTTTTTTAACGCTTCATTTGCATGTGCTTGCTGAGCCAAAGTTTGTTGTTGTGCCTGATCAGCCATTTTTCCTGCTTCAAATGTTTTGGGAATAGCTATTTGTAGTTCGACACCCTTTAAACTCATAAGACCCCTCCTTCAACGATATGTATACAAGGATTATTATGCATTAATCATTTCATTAGTTAATAATTTCCGTAGCTTTAATAGCGCCTTAGAGTGGATTTGTGAAATACGTGATGTAGATAATTCAAGCATTTCTCCAATTTCTGTTAGTGTTAATTCCTCCGTATAAAACAAACTAAGCACTAGCTGCTCCTTATCATTGAGCTTTTGGATATTTTCCGCTAAATCCCCAAGCAGTTCTGACTTAACGACAGCTTGCTCAGGTGTCTTCGTCGTATCATCACGAATAACAAATGACTTTCCATCAGTCTCCTCTTGATCTTGCTGCTCATTAATGGAAAGAACATTTGAGAAGAAATGCTCCTGTACAGTTTGGTAAACGTCCTCAACAGGTAAAGCCATATGTTCCGCAAGTTCCTCAGGTGTTACATGACGCATATATTTTTGTTCTAACTGCTCAATCTGTACATCTAACTTTTTCGCCTTTTCACGTGCTGACCGTGGCAACCAATCTTCTTTACGTAAACCATCAATAATGGCTCCTCTTACTCTAAAAGAAGCATATGTATCAAATTTCAAGTCTCTATTAATATCAAATTTATTCAACGCATCAAACAGACCTACCATACCTAAGCTCATTAAATCGTCTCGCGATACACTCTTTGGTAAGCTCGCTCCAATACGTTGTACATGATAAGATACTAGCGAAATATATTTTTTTATAAGCAAATCACCTGCATCTGGATCACGTTCATTTATCCAGCGGTTCCACAGCTTTTGTTCATCGTTCAGAATTGGTTGTGTCATGTAATCCACCTCTCTAAGAAAAACGCATTTATGCGCCTGTTTGCCACTATCTTATATCAATACAAAAAACATTTGTAACTGACGTTTCACTTTCGTTACGAACACCCTTGTAACTGACGTTTCACTTTCGCTACGTAAACATTTATTGAAAGAAAATACATTATGCCTCGGCATAAACAACAAAGCGTTACTAGTTATTAGACCTTAACATAAAAACCCATCTAATTCTTTCCTATATTATAACAAGAATCGACTATAATTTCATTTGTTTCTCGTACTCTATCACAGATTCTTTACATTTATGTGTCAGTATCTGTTAGTTCGGATATAGTCAAAATCCGTTAAAACACCCTAAGCTATAAAATAAGAATTTGCAAAAGAATTAAGATAACTAAAAAGAGCCGCTACTTGCGACTCCCTTTTTTAAGCATTATTTAATTGTTGATCCGCCTCACGATTCATCATCGTTCGTACAGCCTGAGCAATCTCTTCCGAGTTCTCATCTTGAAACTCCACGGTTGAATTAGCCGTCGGTGCTTCTTGATTTTCTTCCTCTGGATTCTCAGATTCATTTTCTTCATGCTCACCTTCAACGAGTTCTTCATCGTCCTCAGGTGTGAATAAAACGTAAGCAATTAAAAATCTGACAATATACATGACGAAAAACATAATTATTCCCGCCACAAATGACCCTACGATAATACGTAATGGTGTATAGGGTTTTAGAAATGTACTAAAAAAATATATAGAAAAGGCAATTAACGCACCCCATAGGTTATAAAAAATAGAACCGAACATTATATTTCGCTCACTCCTTGGTTAACCGTTCGAATATGTAATGTCGACGTCGCAGGATTAAATTCAATTGTTCTACCACTGTTGCCGCCTGTGTCTTCGGCAACTAAACGAATTCCATGACGCTTCAGCTCATGCTTTACAGCTTCTACATTACGTGGGCCGATGCGCATGGAGTCTTTATCTGAAGTGAATTGAAACATTTGCGCACCACCCGCAATTTTTGCCTTTAGCTTGAATTTTTGAACGCCTTCTAACTTTAATAAGTCAATCATTGCCGCAATGCCTGTGTCAGCAAATTTAGCCACATTTATTGACTCTTGTCTACCTAAACTCGAATCTGGCAACATCACATGTATTAAACCAGCAATTTTTTTTGATTCGTCATATAAAATGACTCCTACACAAGACCCAAGACCTGATGTTCTTATCGTATTTGGTAACTTTACTACATCCATTTGTGCAATTCCAACTTTTATAACTTGGCCATCACTACTGTTTAGCATCATTTATGAAACTCCTAATGCTTTAAAAATAGCATCAAATGAGTCTGGATCTGGTAATAAGAAGAAATGACCTCTTACTGTTTCCTGGTCCTCTACACCGTCTTCAAAAATGGATGTGTTTATGACGATCACATTATCGCTAACGTGTGATAATTCAATCAAGCCAATACTAATAATGGCACCAAACATGTCAACACTTAGTCCTGGTACAGTTGGATAAATTTTCAAACTCGTAAAGTCAGACAATGCCGATAAATAAGAGCCGGATAAAATATTACCCATTTCCTGCATAGCGGATAACCCCAACTCTGAAACAGGTCGTTTTTTAAAGTCGAATGATTCATCAAATATGAGACGACGGATAAAACGATTTGCTTGTTCAATTGGCAGGATAAAAAACATACTACCTTCAGCATCACCTTCAATGCGTAAATAGATTCCTACTACGACATTTTCAGATCCTCCTGCAAGCTCCATCATGTCATTAAAGGACACCATTTCAACCTTTGGTACTCGCATATCAATTTTTTTACCAAGCAAATTGGAAAGTGCTGTCGCAGCATGCGCAGCACCTATATTACCAATTTCCTTTAATACATCTAAATGTAGTGATGTAATCTTTTGATTATATGTCATTATCGATCCCTACTTTAGTGGATTTAATACTTTCTCTAAATGCAATAAAATTAATAATCGTTTATCTATTTTGGCTACTCCTGAAATAAACTCTTCTTCCAGTGAACCTACTACTTCAGGCTGTGGTTCAATCGAGTCAGCTGGGATGTCTAACACATCATTTGCAGAGTCAACGACGAAACCTACTTCCATATCTTCTAATGAAATAATGATGATGCGTGTTGTTTCTTCATGCTCAGAGATCGGTAATTCAAATCGTTCACGTAAATCAACAATTGGCGTTACGACACCGCGTAGGTTAATAACACCTTTTACGTATTTTTCCGTTTTCGGTACACGTGTAATATGCATTAGTTTTTCAATCCCTTGTACATGTGACACTGGAATCGCATATTCTTTATCTGCTAGTTGAAAAACAATTACTTTAATACTTTCTTGTTCCACTGCGTTTGTCATTGTTTACACCTCTCTTATTCATTCACCTTATTTAATAAGTGCGTTACAATCCACGATTAAGGCAACTTTCCCGTTACCTAAAATTGTTGCACCTGAAATTGCAAAGATATTCGTTAAGTAATTTCCTAATGATTTCAGCACAATTTCTTGTTGGCCAATGAATGAATCCACAACTAAACCAGCAAGTTTCTCACCTTTTCGAACGATGACCACTGAATGGAATTCGTCACCCTGTGGTTCTTTGCGAGGTACCTCAAAGATTTCTTCTAAAAATACTAGTGGTACTACTTTGCCACGGAAATCGATTACTTTTTGATTATGTGCATTCATAATTTCTGACGAACGGATAATTGAAGTTTCAATAATTGATGAAAGTGGAATTGCATAAATTTCTTTTTCGATTTCTACTAACATGACAGAAATAATTGATAATGTCAGAGGTAATTGAATCGAGAATACTGAGCCTACATCTTGTGTAGATTCAATTGAAATATTTCCACCCAATGATTCGATTGTTGTTTTAACAACATCTAATCCAACACCTCGACCTGATACGTCAGAAATAACATCTGCTGTTGAAAACCCTGAAGCCAAAATAAGCTCATTAATTTGCTTATCTGACATCGAATATGATTGTTCTTGTGTAACGATACCTTTAGAAATGGCTTTCGCTAGTACTTTTTCACGGTTAATACCTGCTCCATCATCTTCAATTTCAATGAAGACATAGTTACCACTATGATAAGCACGCAATACAACTGTTCCTTCTTCTGGCTTACCTTTCGCAAGGCGAGTCGTAGGATTTTCAATACCGTGGTCAACAGAGTTACGAATTAAATGAACAAGTGGATCCCCAATTTCATCGATTACTGTACGATCTAGTTCTGTTTCAGCACCAATAATTTCGAGGTTAATTTTCTTGTTTAGATCACGAGATAACTGACGAATCATTTTCGGGAAGCGATTGAATACTGTTTCAACCGGAACCATACGCATCGTTAAAATAATCGTTTGTAAATCACCCATGACGCGGCTCATGCGCTCTACTGTTTCATTTAACTCTCCATGGTTAACCTCAGTTGCAATAGACTGTAGTCGTCCTCGATCGATTACAAGCTCTTCAAATAGATTCATTAATATATCAAGTCGATCGATATTCACACGAATTGTTTTATTACCAACAGGCGCATGGCTTTTATCCGCCTTAGCAGGAGCCGCTGCTGTTGCAGGTTTAGGTGCTGCATTATTTTTTTCTGGATCCGTAGCAGGTTTAGCCTCTACTTCTACCGTTGCTGCTACTTCTTGAATGGCTTGTCCTTTTTCACTATGTTGCTTTGGCTCTATAGCGGCGACAATCACTTCATCAACTTCTGAAACTTTCATAATCTTTTTCTGCATATCTTCAGCAGATTCTTTTGTTACAAAAGCTACGTAAAATTGTTGATCGAACTGTTCGTCTTCAAGCTTTTCAACAGATGGACTTGATTTAATAACTTCCCCATCTTTTTCTAAAATCTCAAACACCATAAATACTCGTGCTGCTTTTAAAAGACAGTCCTCACGTAATTTCACTGAAATTTCAAATGCATTGAAACCTTGCTCAGCAGATTGTGAAATAACTGTTTGCTCAAAGCCGTCATACTCTAATGTACTTGCTACAGCTGTAGTTGGTGTCTCAGTAGTTCCTACCACTTCAGGAATCGCTTCTTCACCTAATTCAATACGCTTTAATTGAGCAACAGTTGAAGATACATCACGTTTTCCATCTCCGCCATTCGCAATGTCCATCACCATTTCTTCTAGATGGTCTACAGACTCAAAAACAACATCTAAAATTTCAGGAGATACATGGATTTTTTCGTTTCGGATCGCGTCCAACACATTTTCCATTTTATGAGTTAAATCCGCTAAATCTTCAAAGCCCATTGTCGCAGACATACCTTTTAATGTATGCGCAGAGCGGAAAATTTCTCCGACAATCGCCAAATCATCTGGATTTTTTTCTAGTTCTAATAAATGTTCACTACATGCTTGTAAATGGTCTTTACTTTCTTCAATAAACATCTCTAAATATTGATTGACTTCCATAAGAGGACACCCCTTTAAGGCAAATATTTCATTATTGTTTGTGCAATATCATCTACATCTGCTACTTCATCGACAAGCTGCGTTTCCACTGCCGCTTTCGGCATACCATACACAATGCAAGTTTCTGCTGACTCAGCGATTGCCATCACATTTCCAGTACTTTTTAGTACTTTTAGTCCGTTAGACCCATCATGGCCCATGCCCGTCATAATAACAGCCACTTTATCAAAATCTTTAAATTGGCTCACGTCTTCAAACATCACATCTACTGAAGGTCGATGTCCAGATCTAGGTGGTTCATCATTATCAAGGACTATACCAAAAGAAGTACCTATTTTTCTAAGTTTTAAATGATACCCACCAGGGGCAATATACGCTACTCCATTTTGCAGAATATCACCTTGCTCAGCTTCTTTTACGGTAATTTCACTCAATTGATCCAGACGATTAGCAAGAGATTTTGTAAATCCTGCAGGCATATGCTGGACAATTAAAATGGGAGCTTGAATTGATTTTGGGATTTTGGTAATTACTTCTTGTAAAGCTCTAGGCCCGCCTGTGGAGGTACCTATCAGTACAATTTTCCGACCTACTTTACTCCATTCTACAGGTGACTTTGATAGTTCTGCCCTTGTCGGAAAAACATTGACAGAAGGAGTCACCCTGTCTTCACTAAGTGAATTTCTTCTAATGATACTCGCTTGTAATGGCTGTTCTTGTTGTCTTTTAGTACTAGAAGGTTTCTTTAATTTTGAAATAGGTACCAATGATGCTTGTTCAACCTTGTGGACAAGTTCAGTTTGGATTTTATGTAAATCAAGAGAAATTGATCCGCTCGGCTTTGCGACAAAATCTACTGCCCCAAATTCAATTGCTGATAAGGCATTTTCTGCTCCTCGTTGAGTTGTACTAGAGAGCATAACAACAGGTACTGGACATACAGTCATAATTTCTTTTAAAGCATCAAGCCCATTCATTTCAGGCATCTCAATATCCATCGTCACAACTGTTGGCTGCAATGTTTGAATCTTTTTTACCGCATCTTTCCCATTTCGTGCTGTTCCAACTACTTCAACCTTCGAGTTGCCAACAAAAAAGTCACTAATTAGCTTTCTCATAAAAGCAGAATCATCAACAACTAATAGCTTGCTTTTATGTAAAAAGTCCAATTAATCACGTCCTTTCGAAAAAATATTTCTTAATTTTGTTAAAAATTTACCTGCTGACTGATCATGTGCATGAACTTCTTCCACACGGTGTTCCATAAAACGCGCCACTATAAGTTGAAGTGTCTTTGTAATAAGTGCGTCTGGATAGGCAAGTGAAAAAGGCACCTGCTCACGCACAGCCTTACGCACAGCAGAATCTTCAGGTAATGAGCCTAGTATCGTAACCTCTTTGTCCAAAAACCGTTTCATCGTAAGCTTTAGTCGCTCATTGGTTTCCAGTCCTTCTTCTTTACTATAAGCTCGGTTACAGAGTACATAAAATTGCTTGTCCGCATCTCGCATATGAATATATTTCATCATTGAATAAGCGTCTGTTATCGATGTTGGCTCTGCCGTAGATAAAACAATAATTTCATCTATAGACGTTAATAAATCTAATGACCAATTAGTAGCTCCTGCTCCCATATCGAACAAAATGTAATCAAAGGTTTGTTGGAGTTGCTCAAATGCGTGAACGAGTCGTTCAAACATTGCCTCTGACCATTCTAAGACGCCCGACATACCAGACCCACCTGAAATATACCTTAAATTGTAAGGACCTTCAAATATTACATCATCCAGTAACTCATTTCCTTCCAAGTAATCTTTTAAACTATAAGAAACATTTTTTCCAATTAAAATATTGATATTGCCCATACCAATATCCATATCAACGATGACAACTTTTTTCCCTTTATTGGCCAATGTAATGGCAAAATTCGTCGTGAAGTTACTTTTACCAACCCCACCTTTGCCGCTTACAACCGCAATTGCCCTACCTAATTCACCCTGCTGTTTCAACATTTTCAAGCGTAATGTTTCAGCTTGGTCTCTCATTTTTCTTCACCTTGAAAAAATAAATTTAGTACTGCTTCTAGATCAGCTTCTTCAATATCTTCTGGTACTTCTTGACCATTCGTATAGTAAGCAAGTCCCTTATTATATTTAATCATTAAATTAATCATTGTGCCAATAGAATTTGTTTCATCAATCTTTGTAAAAATGAATTTTTCAATTGGTAATTGCTTAAATTGCTCGATAATGTTTGCCATGTCCTTTTCTTTTGTTGTCATTGCAAGTACTAAGAAGGACTCTGCTTGATCATCAAATTTTATAAGACGCTGTAAATCGTCTACATATTTTACCTCTTTATAATTGCGGCCTGCCGTATCTATAAACACTATATCTAAATGGGCCAATCGGTGGATTGCTTGTTCAAAATCTGTTGCATTATAAGCAATTTCAACAGGAGCCTGTAACAGTCCAGCATACGTTTTTAGTTGCTCAATTGCGGCAATACGGTAAGTATCTGTCGTGATAAATCCTACTTTTTTCTTTTTTTCTAAAACTGCTCTAGCAGCCATTTTAGCAATTGTCGTAGTCTTGCCGACACCTGTTGGTCCTAACACATTAATATATTTTTTTTCATAGGATATACCTCCAACTGGTAGATCCTCTAACTCTTTGCGCAATAAGCTTTTCGTAATCATCTTACATTGAGAAAAATTGATGTCTGACGCTTCTTTGACATGCGTAAAAAGCTCATCACCAATCGTTGTGATGAGCTCCTCACTTAGCTCTTGCTGTCTTAAGTATTCAATGAAGGATAAGAGTTCATCTGGATATTGATCTTGGATAGTCTTCTTATGCATCGAATGCATTAAAGATTTTAAATCTGCAATTTCCTTCCTCAAATCTTCAGAAATGCTGGCTTCCCCATGTAAGGGCGCATCATTCTGCGGCTGTACTTGGTGTATTTTAGCTTGAACAGCGTTCGTAATCTCTTGTAACCTTGCACTTTCATGTTTAGTTGTTGATGTAGGTAAAGCTACAGGTGCTGGAGCCATATTACTTGGCTCCATTGAATCAATACCTGCAACAACTTCAAAGCTCTTCTTTTTAATGATTCCAAAAAACTTTTTTGTAACGACTACTTTTGAGTTCAAAATGACAGCGTCCTCACCTAATTCAGCACGCACAAGCTTCATCGCTTCTGGTATGGAGGATGCATAATATTTTTTCATTTTCATTCAACATTCACCACCCCAACACTTTGAATTTCAACCGTAGCATCAAGTTCGTTGTAAGATAGAACTGGAATTTGCGGGAAATAGCGCTCCGTAAGTTGACGTAAATACATACGAACTGCTGGAGAGCATAAAATAATAGCAGATTGTTCCATAAAGGAAACGCGTTCCACTTCTGCAGCAATGGTCTCTAAAATCGTTTGAGAATCTTGTGGATCCATCGCTAAATAATTTCCATGATCCGTTTGTTGAATACTATCAGCAATTAATTTTTCTACTTTACCGGAAACAGTAATAACTTTTAATGACGAGCTGTCCCCTACGTATTGAGAAGTAATTTGACGCGCCAATGCTTGACGTACATACTCAGTTAATATATCGGTATCACTCGTTAATTTTGCATAGTCTGCTAGAGTCTCAAAAATAATTGGTAAGTTTCGCACTGACACATTTTCTCGTAGAAGTTTACCTAGTACCTTTTGAATTTCTCCAGTCGATAATGGAGCAGGTGTTAACTCTTCAACTAAAATTGGATGCGTTTCACGTAAATGATCGATTAACTGCTTCGTCTCTTGACGACCGAGTAATTCATAAGCATTTGCACGAATCATTTCCGTTAAGTGAGTCGACACAACACTCGGTGGGTCAACAACTGTGTAGCCAAACATTTCGGCATCCTCTTTCACTTGCTCCGTAATCCATTTTGCAGGTAGGCCAAATGACGGTTCAACCGTGTCAATTCCTTCGATAGAATCATCATCTCCTGGACTCATTGCTAAATAATGATCAAGCAGAAGTTCACCACGTGCCATTTCATTACCCTTTATTTTAATTCGATATTCATTTGGTTGTAATTGAATATTATCGCGAATACGGACAACTGGAATGACAATCCCTAATTCTAATGCTAACTGTCGACGTATCATTATAACTCGATCTAATAAATCGCCGCCTTGTGCAGCATCTACTAACGGTATTAAACCATAGCCAAACTCAAACTCGATTGGGTCCACATTTAATAAATTCACAACGTTTTCAGGGCTCTTCATGCCGTCTGTTGCCACTTCTTCCTCAATTTCAAGTAATTCTTCTTCATCCTCTGGTTTTTTATGATCCATCATATAAGCACCAGCAATTAGTGAACCTCCAATTGGAATTGTTATCCAAAGTGGAATAGGTGTGAAAAATCCTAGTAAAAGTATTGTTCCACCCGCTACATAAAGCAGTTTTGCTTGGGCAAATAACTGTCCTGTAATATCTTCACCAAGACTTCCTTTAGAAGATGCACGCGTTACGACAATCCCTGTCGCTGTAGAAATCAGTAGCGCAGGAATTTGTGAGACAATACCATCTCCCACTGTTAACTTAGAAAAATGATTTGCTGCATCTGCAAATGGAAGCCCCATCTGCACAACACCGATGATGATACCAAATAATAAGTTGATAATAACCATGACCATTGAGGCAATGGCATCCCCTTTTACGAACTTTGTGGCACCATCCATCGCTCCGTAGAAGTCCGCTTCACCCGCTACTTTCTCGCGTCGTTCACGTGCTTCCCGCTCAGAAATAACTCCTGCATTTAAGTCAGCATCAATACTCATTTGTTTACCTGGCATCGCATCAAGTGTGAAACGTGCTGCTACTTCTGCTACACGCTCCGCTCCTTTTGTAATAACGATAAACTGAATTAACACAAGAATTAAGAATACAACTAAACCAACTAGCACATTACCGCCGACTACAAAGTCCCCAAACGTTTCTACAACAGAACCAGCATCACCTTTTGCTAAGATGGCACGTGTTGTAGAAACACTCAGTCCGAGTCGGAACAAAGTTAACAATAAAATAACTGAAGGAAAAATAGAAAAGTCTAGTGCTTCCTTCATACTCATTGCTGTTAAAAGTACTATTAATCCTAATGTAATATTAATGACGATTAAGAAACTTAACATCCACGGAGGAAGAGGGATGATGAGCATCGCAACGATTAAAATAACCGCACCTAATACCCCTATATCGCGAACTTTCATTTGTGTCCCTCCTACTAAAAGCTTTAAATTTTCCGCTTAATTCGATAAACATAAGCAAGCACTTCTGCTATTGCTTTGAAAAACTCTTCTGGTACTTGATCGCCAATTTCTACTTGATCATACATTGCCCGTGCTAATGGTCTATTTTCAACCATAACTACATCATGTTCTTTCGCAATCAGTTTAATTTTTTGAGCGATAAAGTCCGTACCCTTTGCAACGATGCGTGGGGCATCCATACTTTCATCATCATATTTGATGGCAATCGCATAGTGAGTTGGGTTTGTTATGACAACATCGGCGTTTGGAACCTCTGACATCATTCGACGCATCGCCATTTCGCGTTGGCGTTGTTTAATTTTCGATTTTATCAGCGGATCGCCCTCACTATTTTTATATTCATCTTTAATGTCTTGTTTAGACATTTTAAGATTTTTTTCGTAATCATGTTTTTGATACATCCAGTCTAAAAGGGATACACATAGTAAGACGAGCGAAGCAGCAATCCCCATGATACCAACAAGCTTACCCACTGTAATAAGAGTCATCCATGGGCTTTTAAAGGATAACGCCAAAACTTCCGGCAAATTCGTCCAAACGATAATTGTCGTAACGCCACCAATAAAGCCAATCTTTAATACTGACTTGAGAAGCTCTATAATGGCTTTTACAGAAAATATTTTTTTCAACCCTTTGATTGGGTCCATTTTTTTCAAATCAAACTTCATCGGCTCTAATGTAAATAGGAAACCGAACTGTAGGAAGTTACCTGCTAATGCTCCAACAAATGCAATTCCCATTATTGGGACAATAATAAAAGCCATTTGCACTAATGTTTCTGTAAATAAGCTCATCACACTATCAATTGTTAGTGTTTCTACGCGTATGTTATGAATAAAAGTTTGCCTGAAAAAAGCTAAAAGATCGTCTCGCAGTGAACCTGCAAAGAAGAATAAAAAGATAAATACCATGAGCATGACAATTGCACTGGAAATATCCTGACTTTTAACAACCTGACCTTTTTTTCGAGCATCTTGTCGTTTTTTAGGTGTCGCCTTTTCCGTTTTTTCTCCCGCAAAATACTGTAAATCTAAATCCAGCAGTAGCCTCATTTTACCCACCACCTAAAATAGCCATTACATCACGCATAGCATAAATCATAATGGTAATAAGCTTTTGAATAACTTGAATCATTACAGCCATCATTGTAAATAATACTAGAAAACTAACACCTATTTTAATAGGAAAACCGACAACAAAAATATTTAATTGTGGTACAGTTTTCGCTGTGATCCCTAGCGCCAAGTCGACTAAAAATAAAGTTGCTACAACAGGAGCAGCCATTTGAAAGGCAATCGCAAAAACAGCTGTAAATGTTGTGATGATAAACTCTATATAACCCTCATTTGCGAAATTAGGAAATCCTTGATCCATCGGTAAAAATTGATAACTATAATAAATTCCATCGAGAATCATATGATGTCCATTGATAGCTAGTAGGAAAAGTAATGCTAGCGTATTAAAAAATTGTCCGATCAATGGACTTTGTGCACCTGTTTGCGGGTCGATAATATTGGCAATGGCAAAACCCATTTGAAAATCTATAAAGCTTCCGGCAATTTGAATTGCCGACATGATGATATAGCCTACTAAACCGAGCAACAGTCCAATGAGCGCTTCTTTCATCACTAAAAGTATGTAATCACCATTAAATACAAATGGTTCGACGTCAATTGTGTAATACATCATCCAAGCTAAAACTAATGCGAGAGTTATTTTAACTTGTGGCGGAATCGTTCTGTACGAGAAAAAGGGCACCGTGACAAAAAATGCCGATACGCGCACAAGTACTAATAAGAAAACCGTAAAATGCGGGATTAATTCATTCATCTTCTCACCCTATATAACGCGTTAAATTCTCAAAAATGTCTCTCGCATAGCTAGTCACTTGTGATAACATCCAAGGACCGAAAAATACGATGGCTGCAAATACAGCGATGATTTTTGGAACGAATGCTAAAGTTTGCTCTTGAATCGATGTTGTTGCCTGAAAAATACTTACCGCTAAACCAGTGATTAAAGCAACTAATAGTAGCGGACCGCTTGTTAGAAGGATAATCATAATGGCACGCTCTGCAATTGAAATAACCAATTCACCTGTCATACTGTATCATCCCCTAAAAACTTTCTAGTAATGATTTCATCACAAGATACCAACCATCCACGAGTACAAATAATAAAATCTTAAACGGCAATGAAATCATAACCGGTGGTAACATCATCATCCCCATCGACATTAGCGTACTTGCGACAATCATATCGATTACTAGGAATGGAATAAAAATCATAAAGCCGATTTGAAACGCTGTTTTAATCTCACTCAATGCAAAAGCAGGTACTAGCATTGTAAGAGGAATTTCTTCTACAGATGCTGGCTTTTCTGCCTTATTATACTTTAAAAATAAATCAAGATCCTTTTGCCTTGTATGCTTACTCATAAACTCTTTAAAAGGCTCACTGGCACGATCATACGCTTCTTCAATGCCAATTTCCTCAGAAAACAATGGCTGTAATGCCTCTTTGTTGACCTCTTGAAATGTTGGGGCCATGATAAAGAAAGTTAAAAATAAAGCAAGACCTACAATGACCTGGTTTGGTGGCATTTGCTGTGTCGCCAATGCAGTACGCGTAAACGATAACACAATAACAATTCGTGTAAACGATGTCATCAAAATTAAAATACTCGGTGCCAGTGAAAGAACTGTTAACAGTAATAGAAGCTTCACAGAGCTGGAGACATTTGTCGGGTCGCTGTTGGAAAAAATACTGATTACATCATTCATTTATCATCATTCTCCTTTTGCTTCCATTTCTCCAGTTCTTCATTGCGCTCCTGTTTAATTTCGGAAATCTTTTTTTCGAACAGCTCACCAAAAGAGGTTTGTTTTTGCTGTACGGATGAACTCTCATTATTTTTTCTCTTAAACTTAGATAATACTTCTGCAATATACGGTGATGTTGCTGCAAGTTCTTGTCGTTCATTATATAGTGCTAAAAGTGTTGCAACTTCATCGGGATCAGTAATTTCACGTAATAGCTGGACATCCTCACCGATCCCAACTAAATAAAGTGTTTTACCTACTTGTAATAGTTGTACTGACTTTTGGGCACCTAGTGATAAACCGCCTAAATTTTGTACTAATTGATTACGTTGAAAGTTTAAATTTCTTTTATTTAAAAACTTCATTAATCCATAAAATAAAGCTACAACAAAAATAAGCGCCAAAACCATTTTTATGTATTCCCACGCAGATAAGCCTCCAGCCGCTGGTATATCTGAATCTTTCTTAGCAGCTGGAGTACTATCTTCTTTACAATCTCCTTTAATGCAGTCACTCACAAAATTCGTGTCAGATTCTGCATATACAGAAGTCGTTGTAGGGTACAAAAACAGGAAGGATACAAGAAATGCGAAAATCATCGTTAGACGAAATGATTTTAACATTTGCATTCAATCATCCTAGAGCTTTTTGAATCGCTTCAATTACACGATCAGCTTGGAAAGGTTTCACAATAAAGTCTTTCGCACCTGCTTGAATTGCATCGATTACCATTGCTTGTTGTCCCATTGCTGAACACATAATGACAGTTGCATTTGGATGTGAACCCTTAATTGCTTTAAGAGCTGCAATACCGTCCATCTCTGGCATTGTAATATCCATTGTTACTAAATCTGGCTTTAATTCGTTGTACTTTTCAACAGCCTGTAAACCATCAGCTGCCTCCCCAACAACTTCAAATCCATTCTTCGATAAAATATCCTTGATCATCATGCGCATGAATGCAGCATCGTCTACAATCAAAATTCTTTTAGACATGGTTAACTCCTCCAATTGAAACTATCTTAAATTATTCAAACGCTCTGCTTGACTTAAAACATCTGTAATACGGACACCGAAGTTTTCATCAATAACAACGACTTCACCTTTAGCTATTAAACGGCTATTAACTAAAATATCAACTGGTTCACCAGCTAATTTATCTAGTTCAATAATCGAACCACTAGATAGTTCTAATATCTCTTTTACAGAACGCTTTGTACGTCCTAACTCTACAGTAACTTGCAATGGAATATCAAGTAGCATATTTAAATTTCTAGCTTCAGATTGCGAGATAACGTTCGGATCAAAACTAGCAAACTGTGCTTGTTGAACATTGACCGGTTGAACAGGTCTTGTTGCTTGCGGAATCGGCTGTTGCTCTTGATACATTGGTTGCTGCACCGGCGCTGGCTGCTGTTGATATACTGGCTGCGCAGGTGGCGGTGTTACAGGTGCTTGTGGTTGCATAGGCGCTTGTTGTTGGACAGGCGACGGTGCTACTGGCGCTTCAGGTACTAGTGTTGCAGCCACAGGTTCCTCGATTGATTCTGTTTCTCCTAATAAAGATTTGACAATGTTTTGACTAAATTTCAGCGGTAATAATTGCATGATATTCGAATCAATTAAATTACCAATTCTCAATCTGAACGATACTTTTACGAGTAAATCATCTTCAGGAATATTTTCTCGTCCTTCATTTTGAGAAATATTCATTAAATCGATAGTGGGTGGAGAAATATCCACTTTTTTATTAAATACTGTCGACATTGAAGTAGCCGCAGAACCCATCATTTGATTCATAGCTTCTTGCACGGCACTTAGCTGAATCTCACCTAAATCTGGTTTCGGATTTAAGCCATCTCCACCTAACATTAAATCAGCAATTATCGCTGCATCAGATTGCTTAATAACGAGTAAATTCATACCTGTTAATCCGATTGTATATTCAACCTGTACGGCTACATAAGGATGAGGAAATTCCTCTTCTAATTTATTTCGGTTAATCATTGAAATACTTGGGGTAGTAATATCTACCTTTTGCCCTAATAACGCTGAAAGCGCTGTGGCAGAGCTTCCAAAAGATATATTTCCTACTTCACCTAACGCATCTTGGGCAAACGAATCGAGGTAATCCTCTACTCTTAAATCATTCATATCCTCACTTGTAGAAGCTTCAGTGCCGCTGTTTTTATCTTCCAACGTTTCGCCCCTTAATAACGCTTCAATTTCTTCTTGGGAGAGCATTTCATCACTCATCTTCGTCTCCTCCTTTCAAAGGGTCGATAATCTGGATTGCTAATTTTTTACCTTGTTTTCCTGGTTGAACCGTAAATTTCGGTAATGTTCCTACCTTTAATAGTAGTGGATCTTCAATTTTTTGTTCTAATTGAATGACATCCCCAATCTGCATAGTGAGGAAATCCTCAATGGTAATGTCGGTAATACCTAGTTCAACAGAAACCGGTAGTTGTGCTTGTTTCACGCTTGTTTCAAGCATCTTTGTTTGCTCTGGAGACATTTCTTTTGTATTTGCCTGCATCCAGTAGCGAACAGAAAGATTTGGAACAATAGGCTCCAATACAACATGCGGAATACAAATATTGATCATACCGCTTGTCTCACCGATTATCGTATTTAAGGAAATAACGACAACCGTTTCATTTGGCGAAATCATTTGTAAAAATTGAGGGTTGACCTCAAGCTCCACTAAAATCGGATCAATTTCCGCAACATTTTCCCATGCCTCGCGTAAATTGTCGAATGAGCGTTCAAAAAGGTTTGTCATAATTTTAGTTTCAATTTCTGTTAAGTTATCCACATTACTATGACTCGCCCCACTACCGCCCATTAAACGATCTAACATAGAGTAGGCAATGTTTGGGTTTATTTCCATTAAGATATTACCATCTAATGGCGGCACTTCAAACACATTAATGAGTGTCATATTCGGAATCGAACGTACAAACTCTTCAAATGGTATTTGGTCCACTGATGCAACAGTAATCTGCACATAGCTTCTCAGCTGTGCAGAAAAGAAAGTTGTCAGTAATCGTGCAAAATTTTCATGTATTCGGGTCAAACTTCGGATTTGATCTTTTGAGAAACGTAGTGCACGTTTAAAGTCATACACTTTAACCTTACGCACCTCGTCCTCTTTTTTTATATCATCAGCTGACATTTCCCCGGTTGATATTGCGGAAAGCAGCGCATCTATCTCTGATTGAGATAATACATCTCCTGCCATTTGCCCACCTCCATTTCAAGCAGTTTCTTTATTATTGTGTGATGAAGGAGGTAATATAAATTTCCTGAACTTCTCCCTCTTGCATCAGTTCATTTAATCGTGTTTTTAATGATTGTTGGAAAATTTGTTTACCTTTCTTACCTTCTAAATCCTTTTGCTCCATTTCAGAAAGCTCTTGAATAACAATGTTTTTCACTTGGAAATCACGCTTCGTTAACTCAGTACCAGCATCTTTATTTGTTGTTTGAATTTTTAACGATATGCGTACAATTTTGTTATCAGCTAGATTTGTCGTAATTTCTGGAATTTCTACAGAAGCTTCTACGATTTCATCAATGGTTGGCTCAAGAGATCCTGCTGGCTTATTAAATTGGGTATATAACACAAACCCAATACCCCCGATAAGTATGATTGCTACTAGTACGATGATAATCATCGTTAACACTTTATTATTCTTCATCTTCTTCACCTCGTAGATGCGGGTTTGATAGTATTTGTATATTTTTATAAAAGGCAGTTACCTTTTGTCGCACCTCATCTTCACTCTGTAAAACAATGATTTTGGTTCCAGTCGTTAATGTAATGGTCGTATCTGGAAAAGATTCGACCGTTTCTATGTATAAAGCATTCAATGTAAATGCTTTGCCATTTAAACGTGTTAGTTCAATCATTGAAATAGGGCCGGGTCTAGCTCGAGAGCCGGCCCGACCCTCCCTCATATGAAATTATGTTTTTAATTTTGAGCATCTTGAAATCTTAACTGGTATTTCTTACTTACAAATTACTTAGCGTTTTAAATTTACAAGCTCTTGAAGAACTTCATCAGAAGTTGTGATTATACGTGTATTTGCTTGGAAACCACGTTGCGCTACAATCATTTCTGTAAACTCCTCTGAAAGGTCTACATTGGACATTTCTAGGGTACCAGCTTGAACGGCACCAACCCCTCCTACTGTTCCAACTTGAGCGTATGGTTGTCCAGAGTTTGCTGAAGTTTGGTAGTAGTTACCACCCACTTTTTCAAGACCACCAGCATTTGGGAACTTTGAAAGTATAAGTTGACCTGCATATTGTTTATCACCTTTATAGTCTACATACTCAACTGTACCATCCTGACTAATTGACATTGATTGTGCTGTTGTAGGGATACGAATCGGTGAAATTTCAGTTGCGAAATCCAGACCCTCAGCGATATTACCTTCTATATCAGCAAGTCCATTGTCTGCTTTATGTTCCTCAGCTTGAGCACCATCGATTGAATCGCCATCAGCAGAAATGGATAACTCATCATTTGCGTGACCTACTAAATATTTACCATCGGCATTCACTAGATATCCATTTCTATCCATGTAGAAGTTACCAGCACGTGTATAGAGAATATTGCTGTAACCTTCAGCATCTAGGTCCCCGTCTTCATTAGGTGCACCATTTGCATCACCTACCATGAAGAATCCATCACCAGCTATAGCTAAGTCTAACTCGCGAAACGTTGTTTGCATTGAACCTGAACCGTGAATTGTATCGATTGCAGCAAGTTGTGAACCTAAACCGATTTGTTTAGCGTTAATACCACCACGAGTTTGAGTCGGTGAAGAGGCACTCGCTGACGTTTGAGACATTAAATCTTTAAATACTACACGTCCTTTTTTAAAGCCGTAAGTATTAACGTTAGAAATATTATTACCAATTACATCCAGCTTTGTTTGGAAGTTTTTTAAACCTGAAATACCAGAATACATAGAACGTAACATAATGTCGTTCTCCCTTCGTCTATTAATTGTGTGCCTCTATCAATCAGCACACCTAGGCCTCCTATCACAGGTCCAGCCCTTACAGCACGATTGTGCCATCAATATTTGTAAATATTTGCTGTTTTGCTTCCGTGCGGTCCATCGCTGTAATGACAGTAGCATTTTTAGCACTGACAATTAAAGCTGCTTGATCCATCAAGACTAATGGTTGTTTGACACCTTTTGAGTGCGCTTCAAATACCTTGTCCGATACAACCTGCCATTCTTGTTCAGTAATCGCAATATTACGCTGGATAATACGTTCATGCGCATGCTTGCTCACTTTCAGTTCTTGTTGCTTGGTAGCTTCTTGTAAATGAGCTTTAAAAGATTGCTGTGATTTTATTGGCGTTGGTTGTGTCTGGCGAATAGATGGATGTAATGGTACACGATGCAATGAAAACTGATCCATCATTCTTCTCCACCTTTATTCGGTTATTTCGGTAAATTCTTTTTGTGTTAATTTTTTGTCATTATCTAATACGTAATAAATAACGCCATCTTTACTCGAAACAGAAACGATACGCCCTTGTAGTTCTTGCTCGCCGTCTTTATAGGTAACTTTTTTACCAATTAGCTTGCTTGCTTGTACAAGAGGAGATTCTTTTTCAGTATTGTTATCATTCGAATTCGTTTCTGAACCGCCTAAAATTTCCGAGATATTGCCAGGTTGTATTTTCTTACCATCAGTTAATAAGAACTCTACACTACCATCAACAAATTTTAATGACTCAATAACACCTGATCCTTCGTTGACTACATAGTTACCTTTTTCATCTTTCTCATCTGTTAACTCATGCCATTTTACTTCCTTACCAATAAAAGATGAATAACTCATCATCTGTGTTTGTTGCTGTGAAGCAAGTAATGATTCCATCGCCTTTGTCATATTTTGCATTTGCTCTAAAGAAGAGAATTGTGCCATTTGAGCAATAAAGTCTCGGTCGTCCATAGGATTTGTTGGATCCTGATGTTGCAATTGCGTAATTAACAATTGAAGAAAAGCATCCTTACCGAGTTCTTTATTACCTGTTTGCCTTACTGGCTTCTTATAATTCTGATAGTATAAGTCATCCGTTATTTTTCCAGTCATTTTATCAGTCTTTGTATCTGCCATATTTATACCTCCTCACTTATTAGATAGTCACTAAAGGACTTGCCTTCATCGTCATCGTCGCTTTTGTGCTCTTCCTCTTCTTGCTGTTGTTGCTTAAAGAAATTATTGAAGAAGCTTTGGTCACGTTGTTGACGATCTGCATCTTGTAAGGTTTGGGCAATATCAAGACGATCCACTTGAATATTTTGCTGTACAAAGGCTTGCTTTAATTGATGTGCTTGACTATCAAGTAATTCACGACCTTGTGCTGTTGAAGCAAGCAAACGTGCTGTAAGGACACCGTCATTTTGCACAAGCTCGATACGAATTGTTCCTAGATTTTCTGGATACAATTTCAATGTTAAGCGTGTAATACCTTGTGCATTCGAGATTTGGGCTCTATTGATAATTGCTTGCATCTCTTTTAATAATGCCTCTGACTGCGCCGGTTTTGCAGCAGGTAGTGTCACTTGGAACGTATCTGCTTTTGTTTGGACTGTATTGGAAGTCACCATTTCATTCGCACTTGTGTCTGTCTGTTTTGTAACTTGAACTTGTTGAACTACTTTCTGAAAGCCTTGTAACGGAAGTGTTACTGTTGTTTTCGTTGTTACTTGCTGTGCCGTTTGAAGCGTCTCAACTTGTGTTTGCATCGTTGTCAAAAGACTCTTGACGTTAGTTAGCACGTTTTCTTGTGAAGCTGTTAAGTCTGTTTTTTGTCCAACTAGCTGTGCTAACTTTAATACTTGAAGCAATGGCGCTATTTCTTTCGGTGTCACTTGTCCTTCACCTTGTATAGCTGCTACGATTTGTGTTTGAAGCGCTGGTGCCTGAGCATCCACTAGTGCTAAAAGCTCCCATATATCTCTTGCTTCTTGATCTTCCCCTAGCAACTGTTGTACTAATTGTTGGAGTTGCTCAGTATCAATCCCCAATGCATCCATTAAATGATCAAGATTTAACATTTCATCTATTGCAACAGCTTTACCTTCTTCACCAATTTGAAGCATTAACAAGCCATCGTCATATGGGATACCTAGTACATCTAGTACTTCTTCTATAGACTCAGCATTTAAAACTGCTGCTAAATCAGAGGTATCTTTTGTATCTGTTGACTGTGTTTGCTGCTGTGTTTTATCTGAAGAAGAAATAACCTTTCCAAACACTGATCCAAACGTTGCTAACTTTTCTTTGTTCGACGGTCCATTTGCTTTCACATCGGAATCGCCTGTTGTCGAAGACTTTGTAGCCGCGTTTTTAGTTGGTAAAGCCTTAGACATCATTTGCATCATTGATACATCCATCATTTCACCTCCTTTCAGATGTTCTTATTGTTTAGCCATCATTTCTGTATATTTAGCTGCATCTTGTGGTTCCATTTTTTCTAGAATCGCCGCTAATTTATCTGGCTTTAAATTTGTTAAAATACGTAGTGCTTCTGTATCACTCATTTTAATTAGAACTGGCGCAGCTGCTTTAGGGGACATCTTATCGAATGTTTTTAAAATATCAGTAAAGTCACGCTTTACGTCACTTTGCTCCCTATTTAATTTTTCAACTTCAAATTTCAGCTGCTCATTTTCTGTCGTTAACTTTTCTTTTTCAGTTGTTGATGTATCGATCTTTTTTTGTAGCTGTACAATTTCTGCTTCTTTTTCTTGTATTTCAGCCTGTAAATTTACAACCTTCGAATCATTATTTACTACTGCATCTTTTGCTTGTTGTTCTTCAGAAGGAACGAATGGTAAACTTTCAAATGCCTTCTTCCCTAAATCAAAGACATTCGTATTCATTAGGGTTGCAACAACAAGTAAAATTGCCGCTACAAACATAACCGGTATTACAAACCATGTAAAAAACTTTCGAAGGCCTCCTGATTTACGTTTAGGCGGTTGTTCTTCTAATTCCGTCTTAAGTCGATTGTCTTTTTTCACCATGAAATCACCTGATTTCCCTCTTGTTATACGTAAGCGTTGAAATCTCATCTAAAAAAATGCCTTCGATACGATCCTGCTCTTGCTGGAACACTTTGAAATCTTTTTCTCGCATTTTTTCAAATTTACGTACTTCCAAGTTTTTTTCTAATAATTTTTCTTCGTGCCAATTCATTTTTGCACGAGCTTGAACAACTTTCTGCTGTACATCAGCAATTGTTTTTTCGAGGCTATCAATAAAACGTGCATAATGATGAACTTCCTCTATTGATGAACCTACAGTTAAACGCTCCTGTTGAAACTCTATTAAATCTTCTTTCTTTTTTAACAACTCATATAACTTTGTCGCTACTTCTTCAAAAGAACGTACAGATTCTTTATAGGCAATTTCAGTTTCATTTTTTTCCTGCTCTCGAATGGCTAACACTTTCTCAAAACGATAAATATAACTTACCACCCTAATGTCCACCACCGTTCGATAATGAAATTAACTCATTCATACTTTCCTCAAGGGTCACTTTATCTAAATATCCTTGCTTTAAATAAGCGGTAATGAGCGGTTCATAGTAAATAGCTTCATCAATTTCTTTTGACGTTCCTTTCTTATATGCACCGATATTAATTAGATCTTCCGACTTGTCATATGTATAATAAAGTTCTCTTAATCGTTCCGCAGCCTTTTTGTGCTCTGGTTCTGCCACATGATTCATCAAACGGCTGACGCTTTTTAATACATTAATAGCTGGATATTGACCTTTATTGGCAAGGTTTCGATCAAGTACTATATGACCGTCTAAAATCCCTCGCACAGTATCTGCAATCGGCTCATTCATATCATCACCATCTACTAATACTGTATAAAATGCAGTAATAGAGCCTTTCTCATTAGTGCCTGTGCGCTCTAATAATTTAGGTAAAATCGCAAAAACAGATGGTGTGTACCCTTTTTGAGCTGGAGGTTCACCTGTCGCAAGACCAATCTCACGCTGTGCCATAGCAACACGAGTCACGGAGTCCATCATCAACATGACATTTAAACCACGATTTCTAAAGTATTCGGCAATCGCTGTTGCAGTAAAGGCTCCTTTAATACGCATCAGCGCAGGCTGATCGGAAGTGGCAGCAACAACTATAGAACGACTTAAACCCTCTGGCCCTAAGTCTCGCTCTATAAACTCACGAACTTCACGACCACGCTCTCCAATTAATGCGATTACGTTTAAATCCGCTTGTGTATTTCGCGCAATCATACCGAGCAATGTACTTTTCCCGACCCCAGATCCTGCGAAAATACCAACACGTTGTCCATTACCCACTGTAAGCATGCCATCAATTGCTTTAACACCTACTTCAAGTCTTTCATTAATAGGTGGGCGTGTTAGCGGATTTGGTGGGTCCTGCTCTGTCGGAACTGACATTAATCCTTTCGGTAATAAAGTTCCATCTATTGGATTCCCCATAGAATCAAGTACTTTACCGATTAGTTCGGGGCCAACTTTTACTTCAAGTGGTGCCCCTGTACCTTCAACTAGACAGCCAATTGATATTTCTCTTAGTGAGGTAAAAGGCATTAAGACGACAATTTCATCTTTGAAGCCTACAACCTCTGCCAAGATAATTTGATGACCGTTTTTAGAAGTTTCCACATAAATTTTACAAACGTCACCAATGGAACTATCTGGACCTTGCGACTCAATCATCAAGCCGACAACTCTAGTAACTCTACCAAACTTTTTAAAGGTTGGTATTTGAGGAATTTGTTCGATTAATTGAGCCGTTTTCATCTAGATCATTCCTTACTTTCTAATATTTCATGTAACTTCAATCTTAGTTCGTTTAATTGCTCATCGATACTTACAACAATACGACCATGATTTGTTTCTATATAACAATCTGTTTCATTTTCTAAATCTTCATTTACAAAAATCATAAATGGTACGTCAGTTGGGAACATTTCAGCTAGTTCATCACGATTACCAGTAATTAATGCATAGTAAGTAGGTGAAACATAGATTTTTATTTCTTTCATTTCTCTTGCTTCTTTAAGCCCTCTACGAACGATTGACACAAATAATTCGTTGTCTCGCTCTAAAGATGTATCAATAATTCGCTCTGCGGCGGTTAAGCCTAGCTCTAAAATAATCGATTCTTGTTCTTCAATATATTTCCGAGCATTCTCCCCCGCTTGAATAATTATTTCATTGGCCGTTTGGAGAGATTGCGCCATCGCTTCATTCGCTTTGTTTGTCCCATCCTCATAACCTTGACCAAATCCTTCATCATAAGCTTCTTGCACTCGATTAGGTCGTTCTTCTTCCCAGTCTTGCTTTAAATGTTCAATTTCCTGGGAGAATATTTGCTTTTCTTGTTCAAAAGCCTCGCGTTCAGCCTGTATAGTAGCTCTAGCTTCCGCAAGCAAGCGCTCGCGCTCTTCTAGCACTTCTTCCATAGTAATCTGTTTTTGAGGTTGAATTTCTCCATTTTCTATCTCATGCAGCTCAAACATTTCACGGATTTGAATCTTTTTGACATGATCACCATTGGACTGTGTATGTACAGAACGGATGATTCTAGACAATGACGTCATCTCCTCCACCACGTGCAATAATAATCTCACCAGCATCCTCTAAGCGACGAATGACCGCAACAATTCGAGATTGCGCTTCCTCTACGTCACGCAGTCGAACAGGACCCATAATTTCCATTTCTTCCTTAAATGTCTCAGCCATACGTTGTGACATATTGCGGAAAATAATGTCTTTTACTTCTTCACTAGAAACTTTCATTGAAAGCAGTAAGTCTTCATTTTCACAATCGCGAATAACACGTTGTATCGAACGATTGTCAAGCGTAACAATATCTTCGAATACAAACATACGTTTTTTGATTTCTTCTGCAAGCTCTGGATCTTGAATTTCGAGTGCATCGAGAATCGTTTTTTCCGTTTGTCGATCTACACCATTTAACACTTCAACAACTGCATCAATGCCACCCGTTTCAGTGTAATCTTGTGTCACAGTCGATGATAACTTACGCTCTAAAACAGATTCAATTTCACTAATAACTTCTGGGGAAGTTGAATCCATTACAGCAATACGCTTAGCAATATCAGCCTGTACTTCCTGTGGTAATGAAGATAAAATCACACCCGCTTGCCCTGCCTCTAAATAAGAGAGGATAAGGGCAATTGTTTGTGGATGTTCATTTTGAATAAAGTTAAAAATTTGTGCTGGATCAGCTCTACGCGCAAAGTCAAAAGGACGTACTTGTAAAGAAGATGTAAGGCGATTAATAATTGTTTGCGCCTGTTCTACACCAAGAGCTTTCTCCAATACTGTCTTCGCGTAACCAATACCACCCTGTGTAATATAATCTTGCGCAAGTGCAATATTGTGGAACTCTTCAATAATTTCCTCTTTCACATTTGCTTCTACTTTTTTTACGCTTGAAATCTCTAATGTTAAACGTTCAATTTCTTCTTCTGTTAAGTGTTTATAGACAGAAGCTGAAACCTCAGGCCCTAATGAAATTAACAAGAGAGCGGCCTTTTGTTTGCCTGTTAATTCCTTATCTTTCTTGGACACAGCCGAACCTCCTAGTTAGTCTTCCGCAATCCAACTACGCAGTAACTTCGCAAAATCGTCTGGCTTTTCTTTTGCCATTTTTTCAAGCTGCTTACGACGCATTGTAGCTTCCGTTTCAATTTCTTCATTTATATCTTCAATCATTAGTTCTTCTTGTTCATCTAGGATACTTAGTTCTTCTTCTTCCTGTGCACGTTTACGTGAACGGACAATGAAGAATGCAAGCAATACTATAACAGCAAGTAAAATGCCGCCGATTACCCAAACCCACCATGGAATAACAGATTTTTCGCTAGCTGTCTCTGTTGCTTTACCATTTAAAGGATGCACTGAAACAGCTACTTTTTCATCGATTTGATCTTGAGTAAGCTCAGCTGCTACATCTTTAGAAATCGTCGTACGAACAATCGTACTTAAAATTTGCTGGATATCCTCACGAATCCCATCTGGTAATGTTGCCGCGTCAGTTGCTGTCGGTGGTTCAACAATTACTTGGATACCAATATCTTGAATTTTATATGGTGCCTCTTGGATATCTTTACGTATACGGTTTACGTCATTATTAATTGTTTCTTCAGTACGTTCATATTCCCCGTCACCATTTACACCTTCGTTATACGTTGTGAAGTTATCCGTCGTCGTTTCAGCTTCAGGTGTACCAGTGGCTGCAGCCCCTGTACCAGAATATTGCTCTGTAATACGTTGAGCACTAATCGCGATTCCTTCCATATTCTCTTCGTCAACTGGTGTTACTAGGTTTTCTTCACGAACTTCTTTTTTGAAATCAATGTCTGTTGTCACAGAAACGATTACTTTGTCTTGTCCCATAAGCGTACCTAGCATATTTTGGACTTGACGTTGTAGATCACGCTCAACCAATTTCTTCGCTTGTAACTGACCTTCAGCTGTCGTAGTTGAAGCCCCATCAGTAGTTGCAGCATTTAGATCAAAGTACTCAGAAAATTGGTTAGAAATAACAATATTATCCGTATTTAAATTTGGAACACTTTTTGCAACTAGATTGTACATAGTGGCAATTTGTTGCTCTGTAAATTTATAGCCCGGGTCAGTATTTAAAACAATAGATGCAGTCGCTTCTTCTTTAACATCTTTTAAAAATACGCCCTCTTCTGGAATGTTAATCATTACCTTTGCATCTTTTACACCCTCTAGATTTTTAATGAGCTTTGCGATTTCTGTTTCAGTCGCAGCTTTTTTTAATAGGTTAAACTCATTATCTGTCATACCAAATCCAGAGCTATTTGCGAAAGAGTAATCAATCGACCCCGTTTGCGGATATCCTTCCGATGCTAACTGTACTAACAATGAATCAACTTGTTCCTCAGGCACTAAAATCGATGTCCCCCCCGGTGCAAGTTCATATTTTACACCTTGGGTATCTAACGCTTCCTTCACTTGTCCGATTTCTCTTGTCGATAAATCCTTATAAAGTGGTACATATGTAATTTTTGTAGCAAAAAGTGTAATAACGGCAGCAAGTGCTAGTACTCCTACCACAGAACCAATCATTACAAATTTTTGTTTTTTACTACGACTTGTCCAAAATTGGCTGGTGTCGTTTTTTATTTTCGTCAATCGTTCATTCATTATGAATCCTCCGGTTATAGTGAACAACCTATCCATCTAATAATTCGCGAAAACAGTGATATCCCATAACATTCAATCATTATCATCACCATAACGTATTGATTTCCGTTTCGACTAGGAGCGTCCGATAAACCATTTGGGGCAATCAGGATGTTGGCCACGAAAGCATAATCATAAGATATGATGTATTTGCCTTCGTTTTTCTATTGTCTCACTCACTTCAAGGCTATCACCTTCTGTATCATGAACGTGATCCCTTAGGAGTCATCCAACCTCCACATCAATCATCCATTTAAAATATGGGATAAATTCTTTACTTCAATAGTGCTTATTCAAATAAAGTTAGACACTCATACGCATTATTTCTTGGTAAGCTTCAATCACCTTATTGCGAACTTCAATTGTTGCATTTAATGTAATGCTCGCCTTTTGTGATGCAATCATCACTTCGTGCAACTCTACATCTCCACCATTAATTAACTTTTGAGTAAGGTTATCAGAAGTAATTTGTTGATCATTAACCTTTGATATTGCTTCTTTTAACGAGTTCGCAAAGCTCTGTTGTGCTTCATAAGGTGTCGTATTAAGTTTATTTGTTTCATTTACAACCTGCGTAGGTGTCATTTGTGAAACGGACGAAATTGTCATTATGTATCTTCCTTTCCTCTTATTTATCTTCCAATCTCTAAAGCCTTTGTCAGCATGGATTTATTTGCATTCAATACAGTTATGTTTGCCTCGTAGGAACGAGTAGCTGACATTAAATCTACCATTTCTTTTAATGGATCTACATTCGGCATATTTACATAGCCATCTGCATTTGCATCTGGATGAGTTGGATCATACACAAGTTTGAAAGGTGTTTCTCTATCTTCTTTTATTTGTGTAACTTTTACGCCGTTGCCAACACCACTCTTTGCATTTTTGCCAACCGCGGCATTAAAGAACTTTGAAAACTGTCCCTCTTGCGCCGTAAGCGTTACAGACTTTCTGCGGTATGGTTCCCACTCCCCGTTCACTTGTCTACCGCGCGTTGTATCCATGTTCGCCATATTTGACGAAACTACATCCATTCGTAAACGCTGTGCCGTTAATGCTGAGGCAGTAGTATTCATACCATGGAAAATAGACATTTATTACTTACCTCCTTTAATAACCGTATTTAGAGTATTTAGCTTACCGTTCATGCGTTCAATTAATGCGTTGTAATAAATTTGGTTTTCCGCAAGCTTTGTCTGTTCAGCATCCATATCTACGGCATTACCATTATTTCGATATCGCAAACCATTTCTATTATTCACACCAGGCGTTGATTGTCGAATCGCGAAATCAAAATGTCTATTATCCGTACGATATGCCGAAATTGACATTTGTTGTTCTTTCTCCAACATATCTTTAAAACTTACATTTTTCGCCTTATAGTTCGGCGTATCGACATTCGCAATGTTATTAGCGATCGTTTTATGATTCAAAGTTGCATAAGAAAGTCCGTTTTCCAGCTTACTAATAGTTCCTCCAAACAAATCCAAAAAGCTCACCTCATTCATGTACTTCTTATTTTATCCAATAATACAATTGTAATTAAGATGATACGTAGTGTCTATTGTCTTTTGTCACTTTTTGATAGTATAAACGACCCATTTTTATTCACAAATAACCAGGACAATACTTCCGTATCCCTTGATATTACTGGATTCATAGCCACCCTACTCAATACTAGTCTATTTACACCATTTCGACAGTGTTTACGGTTTTAGGATCTATTTTATTCCTTTTTTTACCAAAACAACAGTAGACACAATGTCTAAATTAGAGTTCCTTTTTACTATTTAAACATAAGGCTATAATATTACGCAAAATTCAGAATAGTCATTCCATACTGTCTTACAAGTAACAATTGGAGCATATGTTTTTTTCACTTACGCAAAAAGTAGCGCATATGTCAAAAGACAAATTTAGGGATAAAGCAATGACATTAGCGTCTAGGAAGGTCGAAAACATACCTATAAAAAATGAGCGAAAGGATTAAAATATAGATGATTCCTCCCCCCTATTTAGTACTAAAACATGATTCGACATAATTAAAGCATGTAAACTCAACCGCAAATTTCGTCGAAACTTCGTCGAATTACAAAAGGCATCTGAACAAGATTATCCCAGATACCTTTGTGTTTCCAATGAATTTTTTGTGTCAAATCCGCCGAAGGCTTTAGGCCAACAAATTTGCGAGAAAGCACAGTGTTAATTTAGCGACAGCAACACGGGTTTTTTTGTACGTAAGCGCAGTGCCAATATAGGGACTAAAGAGGAGGAAGTGGTGGTCGACGCTCTTCATAGGAAAGTAAGCAGTCTGGAAAGGGAATCGGAAGGCCACAACGATCACAAAGTTTCCCTTAGCGATTTTTATTCTCTATATAATAAAAGGCATCTGGAACAAAATTATTCCAGATGCCTCAGATCGTCCCAAAAGGACGCTATTTTATTATTTCATTTTAATTTCAGCTAATGCATTTAGGAATTTATCGTTCAGTACTTTAATGTAAGTACCTTTCATACCTAAAGAGCGAGATTCGATTACACCTGCAGATTCTAGTTTACGTAATGCGTTTACGATTACTGAACGTGTAATACCAACTCGGTCTGCAATTTTTGAAGCAACAAGTAAGCCTTCATGGCCATCAAGCTCTTCAAAGATATGTTCAATAGCCTCTAACTCACTGTATGAAAGTGAATTGATTGCCATTTGTACAACAGCTTTGCTACGAGCTTCCTCTTCAATTTCCTCAGATTTCTCACGTAAAATTTCCATACCAACTACTGTTGCACCGTACTCAGCTAAAATTAAATCATCATCCTCAAATTGTGAAGATAAACGAGCAAGAATTAATGTACCAAGACGCTCACCACCACCAACAATCGGTACGATCGTTGTTAATGCATTTTGGAATAACTCTTTGTTTTCAACTGGGAAAGCAGTATGTTCGTCATTAATATCTAAGTTTGAAGATGTCTCAGAAATTGTAAACAAGCTATGTGTATATTCTTCTGGGAATTGACGCTCTTCGAACATCTTTTTCATACGCTCATTTTCAATTTGTTGGTGAATTGAAATACCTAAAAGCTTCCCTTTACGGCTTACAATATAAACATTACTGTCGATAATATCTCCTAATGTATCTGCCATTTCTTTAAAGTTTACCGGTTTACCAGCAGATGCTTGGAGCATCGAGTTAATTTTACGCGTTTTTTCTAATAAATTCATTATATGTTCCTCCTATAAATAATCCGAAGAGTATTTTCTTAATATTCTAAATGTTTTTTCAACTTAATAAAACTATTCAGCCTTATCTTACAATATAAACTGTGACAAATCTTTGTTTTTTACTATACCCGCAAGTTTTTGATCTACATAAGCAGCAGTGATTGGAATATTTGCAGGTGCAATTTCAGCAGCTTCAAATGATAATTCTTCTAATAAGCGTTCTAAAATTGTGTGCAAACGTCGAGCTCCAATATTATCAGTCTCCTGATTGACCTCAGTTGCAATTTCTGCAATTCGCTCAATCGCGTCTTCCGTAAAGTTTATCTCCACGCCTTCAGTTTCTAATAATGCCTTGTATTGCAAAATAAGTGATTGATCTGGCTCTTGCAAAATACGTACAAAATCTTGTTTAGTTAATTTTTCAAGCTCCACTCGAATCGGGAAACGACCTTGCAATTCAGGAATTAAATCTGACGGCTTCGACATATGAAACGCTCCAGCAGCAATGAAAAGCATAAAGTCAGTTTTTACAGCACCGTATTTTGTCGTTACAGTAGAACCTTCAACAATTGGTAGAATATCACGTTGCACACCTTCACGCGATACGTTTGCAGAGGAGTTACTATCCTTACTAGCGATTTTATCAATTTCATCAATAAAAATAATACCTGATTGTTCTGCTCTTGAAATGGCCTCTTGAGCAACTTCGTCTGCATCTATGAGTTTATTTGCTTCCTCGATCGTTAAAATACGACGTGCATCTTTCACTTGTAGACGACGTTTTTTCTGCTTTTTAGGCATTAAACTAGACAGCATATCCTGCATGCCATTGTTTGCAGACATATCCATACCTGTTCCTTGTAACGCATCAAAAATAGAAGGATTTTGTTCAGTTACTTCAACTGTAATCCATTCATTTTCTAATTTACCATTACGTAAATCGATAGCGATTTGCGCACGTTTGGAGCGTACTTCAGTTTCTTCAGAAGAAGAATCATCATTGGCTTGCTGTTCTTTTCCGCCAAATAACATTTCAAACGGATTTTGCATGGACTGTTTTTTTCGTAATGAAGGAACTAACAACTTAACTATCGCTTCGTTTGCTAATTCTTCGGCTTGGTCCTTCACAGACTCCATCATTTCTTCTTTTACAAGACGATGTGAAGCTTCTACTACATCACGTACCATTGACTCTACGTCTCGCCCTACATATCCCACTTCTGTAAACTTCGTTGCTTCAACTTTTACAAATGGCGCACCCGTTAGCTTTGCAATTCTTCGTGCAATTTCTGTTTTCCCGACACCTGTAGGTCCAATCATCAAAATATTTTTCGGAATTACCTCAGCCTTCATCTCATCACTTAGCAGCGAGCGACGATATCGATTACGTAGTGCAATAG
The DNA here is from genome assembly GCF_050280125.1 of Lysinibacillus sp. NPDC093692. Lineage (NCBI taxonomy): Bacteria > Bacillati > Bacillota > Bacilli > Caryophanales > Bacillaceae > Lysinibacillus > Lysinibacillus sp. NPDC093692. Next base: position 79,336 of record NZ_JBNNUW010000003.1, on the reverse strand, counting down.
CTACCGCTCGCTTCGCTTCATTTTGTCCAACGATATAACGATCCAAATGCTCAGTAATTTGTCTTGGCGTTAAATTATTTTTTGTCATTAGTTAAGCGCCTCCACGATAATATTATGATTCGTAAACACACAGATTCCAGCAGCGGTTTCTAATGCCGCTTCTGCAATTTCACGAGCAGACATTGTATCACCTGCATACTTTTTCAGGGCACGGCCTGCTGATAATGCATAGTTACCCCCAGAACCAATTGCCAAAACTCCATCATCCGGTTCAATTACTTCTCCCGTACCCGAAACAAGAAGGAGTGTACTTTTATCCATTACAAGTAGCATAGCCTCTAATTGACGTAGCATTTTATCACCGCGCCATTGCTTAGCAACTTCTACTGCTGCACGTTGTAAGTTACCATTGTATTCATTTAACTTTCCTTCAAACATTTCAAAAAGTGTAAAAGCATCAGCAACCGATCCCGCAAACCCGGCAAGCACCTGACCATTAAACAGACGTCTGACCTTCCTTGCTGTACCTTTCATAACAACCGCATTTCCCAGGGTCACTTGACCATCACCTGCCATCGCGCAACCTCCGTTATGATGAACTGCAAATATCGTTGTCGCATGAATTTGTCCCATTCGCCTTCCTCCTTAGCTTATTATGCCCTTGGATGAGCATTCATATATGTTTGACGTAGATGCTCTTTTGTTACATGAGTGTAAACTTGTGTAGAAGTTAAATGAGCATGGCCTAATAACTCCTGCACCGTACGTAAATCTGCGCCATTATTCAATAAATGTGTGGCAAAAGTATGGCGAAGCATATGTGGATATATTTTCGTATGGAGCGAGGCTTTGTCAATCATTTCTGTTAAAATATGACGTACACCTCGTGGAGTAAGTTCCCCACCGCGCATGTTGACAAACAATTGCTGATGACTTGTGTTTTTCATCAATCGTGGACGAGCTTGTTCTATGTAATCCTGCATAGCTAAACTCGCAAATTGCCCGAATGGAATAATACGTTCTTTTCGCCCTTTTCCCATTACCCTAATAATCGAATAATGGAAATCAACATCTTCTACTTGAGTTGAGGTGAGCTCACTTACACGAATACCTGTCGCATATAACAGCTCCAATATAGCTATATTTCTTAATGATTTCAAATCATCGCCGACATTCGCATCAAATAGCTGCTTCAATTCTTCCTCGTAGAAAAAGCTAGGTAAACGTGATTCTTTTTTCGGATGATAAAGTGATCGAAATGCCCCATCATCTAATCCGTGCTGTTTATTTAGAAAGCGAAAGAAGGAGCGTATTGAGGAGATTTTCCTTGATACAGATGATCTTGCTCTCTTTTCATCGTACAACTTTGTTACATAAAGACGTGCATGTATATACTCAACGCTAGCTAAATCATTTACGCCCTCTGCTTGCAAAAACGCTAAAAAATCTAGTAGGTCCGATTCATATTCTCGCACTGTATGAACAGAGAAGTTTTTTTCAATTTGGATATAAAGCATAAACTGTTCAAGTGCATCTTGGGACGAAACTAACATAAAAAGATTCACCACCAATGGATTTATTGATAATCTTCTCAAATTACAGGGCATCACCATAACGAGTGGTTGATTTTTCGTTCCACATGACCTCTTTCCTAAAGGCGTCCAGTGAGCCACTTGGGCAAAAGGATGTTGATCACGAAGGCATTATCACAGGACATGATGGTTTTAGCCTTCGTCCCTCTATTGCTGGATCCCTAAGGAGTCACTTAGTCTACACTTCCAATCAACTTATATAAACGGCATACATTTTTACAAATGCCACCCTCAACGTTGGCTGATGAGCCTAAAGTGCTTTCACTTGCCATTAAAAGAATGTCAATTTTCGATGATCCTCTTTAGTTTGTCACTTTGGGTATCGTTAATGTACAAAACATACATATTGACACTATACCTATCTTCATCATATAGCAAGTGAAAATGTTTATATTTTGAGAAAATCTCCATACAAAATAATAAAACACGTGTAAATTAGCATTTTGCTACAAAAAAGAAAAAGCCTCTAAGAGTATACCAACTTTTAGAGGCTTTTTGCAATCAAATTGTTTGTGAATTCACAAAATTACGAATTGTGCTTATTGCACGCGTAGCATGCATCTCTGCACGCTCTGGCTTCGAACGACGTCCTGGTGGTAGTTCAGGGAAAATTCCGAAGTTAACGTTCATCGGCTGGAAATTTTTCGATTGCGCTTCTGTTATATAACGCGCCATACTACCTAAAGCCGTTTCAAACGGGAAGATAATTTGCTCTTGTCCTAATGCTAATCGAGCTGCATTAATACCGGCAATTAATCCACTACCAGCAGATTCAACATATCCTTCTACACCTGTCATTTGACCAGCAAAGAAAATATTTTTATGCTCACGAAGTTGGTACGTTTTCTCTAGAACCTTTGGCGAATTAATGAATGTATTTCTATGCATTACGCCATAACGAACGATTTCCACATTCTCTAATCCCGGAATTAATTGCAGTACTTCTTTCTGTGGTCCCCATTTTAAGTGCGTTTGGAAGCCAACGATATTGTAAAGAGTTCCTGCTGCATCGTCTTGACGTAACTGGACAACTGCATAAGGTCGTTTCCCTGTTTTTGGATCTTCTAGACCTACTGGCTTCATCGGTCCAAATAACATTGTTTTCTCACCGCGAGCAGCCATTACTTCGATAGGCATACATCCTTCAAAGTAAATTTCTTTTTCAAATTCTTTTAATGGCACAACCTCTGCCTCGATTAATGCTAGACGGAAACGATCAAATTCTTCCTTTGTCATAGGACAGTTTAAATAAGCTGCTTCCCCTTTATCGTAACGAGATTTTAAATAAACTTTTTCCATATCGATGCTATCTTTTTCAATAATTGGTGCTGCTGCATCATAGAAATATAGATAATCTAAACCTGTTAAGCCCTGAACTTTTTCAGCTAAAGCTTTCGATGTTAGTGGCCCTGTGGCAATAACAGTAATACCTTCTGGAATTTCAGTGACTTCTTCATGAATAACTTCCACAAGAGGATGATTTTTCACCGCTTCTGTCACATAGCCTGCAAATTCATGTCGATCCACTGCTAAGGCACCGCCTGCTGGTACTGAACATGCATCGGCTGCCTTCATAATTACAGAGTCTAAAATACGCATTTCTTCTTTAATCACACCTACGGCATTCGTTAATCCATTTGCACGTAGTGAGTTCGAACAAACAAGCTCCGCAAATTTATCAGTATGGTGAGCTGGTGTTTGCTTTACTGGACGCATTTCATAAAGTTTAACTTTCACACCACGTTGAGCAATTTGCCAAGCAGCCTCACTGCCTGCAAGCCCTGCGCCTATTACATTTACTACTTGTTCAGTCATGTTCTTACCATCTTTCTATCATTGAGTAGGTGTCTCTTCATAGTCACATTTCGTACACTGAATTTGAACACCTTTTTTAATTTTTTTCTCTACTAATAATGCACTACATTTCGGACATGGTCTACTAATTGGCTTGTCCCATGAAACAAATTCACACTCAGGGTACTGATTGCAACCATAGAATAAACGCTTTGTTTTACTCTTTCGTTCTACAATTTCGCCTGTTTCACAAGAAGGACATTTTACGCCAATAGGTTTCATAATAGCTTTTGTATTGCGGCAATCCGGGAAGTTTGAACAAGCCATAAATTTTCCGTATCGTCCAAGCTTAAAGACCATTGGAGATCCACAAAGCTCACAATCCTCGCCAGCCGGTTCATCTTTTATAACAACCTTTTCCATAGCCTCATCTGCATATTTTACATGGACCTCAAAATCCTTATAAAACTCATGCACAACTTCTTTCCACTGACGACCGCCTTCTTCAATATCATCCAAATCTTGTTCCATCTGTGCTGTGAATTCGATATTTATGATATCAGGGAAAAACTCTAGTACGAGTTGGTGCACGATTTCTCCTAGCTCTGTCGGCATAAATCGTTTCGCATCTAATACGACATAGCCACGGCGCTGAATTGTATCGAGGGTCGGTGCATATGTGGACGGGCGCCCTATACCTAACTCTTCCATTGTTTTTACAAGACGCGCCTCTGAATAACGTGGTGGTGGCTGTGTGAAATGTTGCTTCGGCTCGATTTCAAGAGATTTTACTTGATCGCCAACTTCCATTTCAGGTAGAAGCTTGTTTGTCTCTTCTGTTTGATCATCTGTACCCTCAATATAGAGTTTCATAAAGCCGGCAAATTTAACTTGCGAGCCGTTTGCACGGAATAAAACATCACCATTTTGAAGATCAACAGCTACTGTATCAAGTACGGCCGGCGCCATCTGACTTGCGATAAAACGCTCCCAAATTAAACGATATAAGCGCAATTGATCGCGACTAAGCACTGCCTTTAATTCATCCGGAGTTCGCATCGTACTAGTTGGGCGAATAGCCTCATGGGCATCTTGTGCATTTGATGCTTTTTTAGCCTGCTTCGACTCTGTTGAGATGAATTCTTTGCCGTATTTGGATTCAATGTAGGCTACTGCCTCTGTTTTTGCTGTATCTGAAATACGTGTAGAATCGGTACGCATATAAGTAATTAAACCGACTGTCCCCTCTTTTTTACCAACATCAATACCTTCATATAATTGTTGCGCAAGCATCATCGTTTTCTTAGCACGGAAATTTAACTTACGTGCTGCCTCTTGCTGTAAAGAAGATGTTGTAAAAGCAGGTGCTGCATTTCGTTTACGTTCTTTTTTCGATACATTAACAACTTCAAAACTTGTACCTTTAACATTTTTTAAAATAGATTTTACTTGTTCTTCATTTGTTAATTTAATTTTTTCTTTGCCATTACCGTAATAAAGCGCATCGAACGTTTTCTTCCCTTTTTCAAAAGAACCTTCAATTGTCCAATATTCTTCCGGTTGGAAGTTTTTAATTTCATTTTCACGATCAATAATCATGCGTAGTGCTACAGATTGTACTCGCCCTGCCGATAATCCCTTTTTAACCTTTTTCCAAAGAATCGGACTAATGTTATAACCAACAAGTCTGTCCAGTATACGACGTGTTTGCTGTGCATCCACTAAATCCATATTAATAGGACGTGGATTTTTAAAGGATTCTACAATCGCATCTTTTGTAATTTCATTAAAAACGACACGACAATCTGATTGAATATCGATATTTAACGCAGTCGCAAGGTGCCAAGCAATCGCTTCTCCCTCGCGGTCTGGATCGGCCGCTAGAAAGACTTTCTTCACTTTTTTAGCCGCAGACTTTAAGTCCTGTAAAACAGGCCCTTTACCACGAATAGTAATATATTTAGGTTCATAATTATTTTCTGGACTAACGCCCATTTGGCTACGTGGTAAATCACGAACATGCCCGATTGACGCTTTCACTTTATATTTTTTCCCTAAATATCGTTCAATTGTTTTTGCTTTTGCTGGTGATTCTACAATCACTAAATAATCCGCCATCTATGTCTCCCCCTTAGCGAGGTCTATTGCTAATTTTTTAAGTTACCTGTTGCAAAATGTATAACAGATTTTAAGATAATGCAACTTTTTTTCAATTTTTGTTAGAAAAGAGCGTAAGTGTTTCAACGATTTCGTGACCATTACACACTGGAATAGCTCCTTCTAATAGTAGTTTATTTGTGCCCTTTGACTGCTCTGCATTAATTGGACCCGGTACAACAAATACATCTTTTCCTTGCTCTAATGCATTGTCCGTTGTAATAAGCGTGCCACTTCTTAATGCCGCTTCCGTAACAACTATAGCTTTGGACAATCCACTTATGATTCGGTTGCGCATTGGAAAATGCCATTTCTCAGGTTTCATATATGGAGGATACTCTGTGACAAGTAACTGATGCTCCGCCATATGCTCAGAGAGAGACTGGTTTTCCTTAGGGTATATATAATTAAACCCGTGACCAAGCACTGCAATTGTGGAACCGCCAACTTTTATAGTTGTCTCATGAGCGATCGTATCTGCCCCTCTTGCAAGCCCGCTTACAACTGTATATCCGTGTTCAACAAGAGGTGGCACGATTAGGTCCATCGCAGTTTTTGTATATGATGTAGCCTTTCTAGAACCTATAATGGCTACTTGTTTTTCTTTCGTCAATAGCGAATACCGACCTTTCACATACAATACAGTAGGTGGGCTGGATATTTCAAATAATTGCGCCGGGTAAAAAGGATGATGAAAAGGTATCGGGGAAATATTGGCCCTTTCATAAGCTTCTGCAAACGACAATGTCATATTTTGTCGAAAACCCCTGGATATCTCCAAAGCTCTACTCGATGATATTTGCAGTGTTTTTGCAATCTCGTAGGGGTGCACTTCCTCAAAATAACTTAGTATATCCACCGGGGACAATAATCGCTGAAGTTTTTGAAGTGGTAATGGGTATATATAATGTAAAGCTAGCAATCTTTGTGTATCAACTGAAAAAATCATTTAAGAGCCTCCTTTTATAATAGAAGAAATTAAATGACCGCATTTTCAAAAAAGTAAGTAGGAAGTTAGAAGCAAGCATATTCAGCAGAGTCCATGACATCCGCCGGAAGCTTTAACTTCTTTCAGCAGGTGTTTGGACACCCGCTGAAAGAAGTTAAAGAAAAAGATGTAGCCACAATGTGCTACATCTTCCATTTTAATGGGTTTTACACTTTTCGTATAGCCCTTTTTCTTTGATTACTTTAATAAGCGTGTCGCCAATGACAGATGGCGTTTCTGCTACTTCAATACCAGCAGCATTCATAGCCTTAATTTTCTCAGCTGCTGTTCCTTTACCACCTGAGATAATAGCACCTGCGTGACCCATACGTTTACCTGGAGGAGCTGTTTGTCCACCGATAAAGCCAACGACAGGTTTCGTCATATTCGCTTTAATCCATTCAGCTGCTTCTTCTTCAGCTGTCCCTCCAATTTCGCCAATCATCACAACTGCATATGTTTCTGGATCGTTGTTAAACGCTTCCAAAACATCGATAAAGTTCGTACCATTGACAGGGTCTCCACCGATCCCTACAGCTGTAGTTTGACCGATACCAGCTTGTGTTAACTGGTGTACCGCTTCATATGTTAATGTACCAGAGCGTGAAACTACTCCTACATGCCCTTTTGTATGGATGTAACCAGGCATAATACCAATCTTACATTCATCCGCTGTAATAACACCAGGACAGTTAGGACCGACTAGACGAGTCTTTTTACCTCCCATATAACGTTTTACCTTAACCATATCAAGTACAGGAATATGCTCAGTTATACAGATCGTTAATTCTAATTCAGCATCAACAGCCTCTAAAATAGCATCTGCCGCGAATGGAGCAGGTACATAAATAACTGAAGTTGTTGCACCTGTTGCAGCTACAGCTTCCGCTACAGTGTTAAATACAGGCACTCCTTCGATTTCAAGACCGCCTTTACCCGGCGTTACACCAGCTACAATTTTAGTACCATACTCAAGCATTTGCTTCGTATGGAAAAGCGCTGTTTCTCCCGTAATCCCTTGCACAATTACCTTCGTATCTTTATCAATAAATACAGCCATTGTTCTCCCTGCCTTCCTTAGCCTACTAGTCCCACAATTTTTTGTGCACCGTCAGCCATTGAATCCGCTGCAACGATGTTTAAACCAGATGCATTTAAAATCTCTTTTCCAAGCTCTACATTTGTACCTTCTAAACGTACAACTAACGGCACAGTTAAGCCAAGTTCTTTGGCAGCTGCTACAACACCCTCAGCGATAATGTCACACTTCATAATTCCGCCAAAAATGTTTACAAAGATACCTTTTACATGTGGATCAGAAAGGATAATTTTGAAAGCTTCTGTTACTTTTTCAGCCGTTGCACCGCCACCTACGTCTAAGAAGTTAGCAGGGCTTCCGCCGTAATAACTAATTGTGTCCATTGTAGCCATTGCAAGACCAGCTCCATTAACCATACAGCCAATGTTGCCTTCTAATGAAATATAGCTAAGGTCATATTTTGATGCTTCGATTTCCTTTGGATCTTCTTCATCAAAATCACGTAATTCGACAATATCTTTATGACGATACAACGCATTTGCATCGAAATTAAATTTAGCATCTAATGCTTGAACTTCTCCTTGTCCAGTTATAACAAGTGGATTAATTTCTACAATAGAAGCATCCTTGTCGATAAACGCTTGATACAAGCCTAACATTAATTTAACAGCTTTCCCTATTAGGTTAGCTGGAATATTCATATTGAACGCCATGCGACGTGCCTGGAAACCTGTTAACCCTACAACAGGATCCACAACTTCTTTGAAGATTTTTTCCGGATGTGATTCCGCTACTTCCTCAATATCCATGCCGCCCTCTTCAGATCCCATCACTGTTACACGGGATGTTGCGCGGTCTAATACTAAACTTAAATAGTATTCTTTTTGAATATCAGAACCCTCTTCAATATATAAGCGTTTTACTTCTTTTCCTTCAGGACCTGTTTGATGAGTTACTAAAATTTTACCTAGTAATTCTTTTGCATATGTACGCACCTCGTCAAGGTTTTTAGCGATTTTCACGCCCCCTGCTTTCCCGCGTCCACCTGCATGAATTTGCGCCTTGACTACAGTCACATTAGAGCCAAGTTCCTTCGCTACTTTCACAGCTTCATCAGGGGAAAAAGCAACTTTTCCGTTTGGTACAGCTACACCATATTTTCTAAGAATCTCTTTCCCTTGATATTCATGGATATTCATAATACATCCTCCCATCAAACATTTGCAAAATTGTTTTACTAACATAATCTATTCTAACGAAAGATTCTGATAAAGTCTATACCTTGTCTTTTATTCATTTTTTACATAAAAATATGACGGTTTTTTCTACTTCGTGTACTAAAACAGATATTTCCGAAAATCAGAATTATCTATTTTTTCTATATTTTTGCGCATGTTGTTGATCTAAACGATAAATAAATGCAAAAACCTCAGCGACGGCTTCGTATAATTCTTCAGGAATTGACTCATTTAAATCTAATTGTCCGAGTAATTGAACGAGGTTAGGATCCTCATATATCGGGACATCATGCTCATTCGCACGCGCTAATATATTTTCTGCTACTTTCCCTTTTCCTTTTGCTACTACCGTTGGACTATCAAAACGGCCTAACTTATACGTGAGGGCGATAGCCTCTTTTCGAGCAAATTTTTCTTCACTCATATGCGAAAATCCACCCCACTATGTTCCTCCTGCTGTTCTACTACAGGTTTTTTTTCTGGTTGGGCTTTCTCAAATTGTTTAATAAAAACGCCTGAAAGTTGATACTCTTTTTCAGCTAATCCTATTTTTAACGCTGCTTTTAGTGGTTCGGCAAGCGGAATAATATCATTATTTTCATTAAATACTGTCACAGAAACGACACGGTTTTGGACTTGCATATCAATAACCGTTTCTTTCATAGATTCCATTTGTAAATAAAATAATATGCGTGCGTAATTGGCATCAATTTTACCGTCTTCCTTCATGCGTCCATTCCACTGTAATGTTGCATCCATTTTCTTGCCGAAAAATTCTAATGGCACTTGCATAATAAGCTGATGCTGATGGCCATTTTCTCCTGATGCTAGCTGCATACCATTCATACGTGCCATTAACATTTCTGCAGCTTCCTTCAGCTGCGGAGTAACATGCGCTTCCTGCAATAATGTATGTAATTGCGGTTTTAATTGATGTGCAATCTGCTGTAAATCGGCTGACTTATTACTAAGAGTCGCTTCATAGCTAACTCCTAGATTTTTTAATACCGTTTTAAGCGCATGTTCCATTGCTTTACTGTCCATAGAATTTTGTACATGAGCATCCGCTTGTGTAACAATTTGCTGAATCATTGCTTGCGGGGATTCAACACTATTTCTCATGAGATTTCGCATAAATGCTTCGTTTTGTAGCGGAGTAGTTGCTTCATGCTTTAAAAGCGATAATAAATGGTCTTTCACTGAAAGAGCATTCGCGTCTTGTGTAAATAAACGCGCCGAAGAATTTTCTGAAAACGCCTTTATAAGGTGTTCTTGCATTTGTTTTGCAAAAATCTCTAGCGTTTGTTTAGTTGCTGGTAGCTGTTTAAATCGATCGATAAGTTCATTTAATGATTGCTTTTGTTCATTAGTTAACAAGCTTTGATTCATTGTCCATGATCTAAGCTGATCAACAAGATGATGAATGTTGTCAGATTTTGTCGTTAAAATTGTTTGAATAACTTCTCCAGCCTGTTGCAGCTGATTTGACTGTATCGGCTTTACATCGCTAAGGCTGGACCAATTTTGCAAGGTTGCCTGCTGAGGTAGTATCCCCGCCTCTTTTAAACTATTCATAGCTTGAATCTTTTCACTCATAGAAGCCGCACTATTAGTTAATATTTGTATGGACTTAGCAAGGACTAAACTACCTGTTTCTACTTCAAAAGGCTTTGCAATTGCTTGTAGTTGTTGCATTAGATTTTGCTTAAGGTTTTCTGATAAAGCTATATCCTTCGTTAAAAGCTGTGTAAAGTTTTCCATTATGGAAACCATGCCTGCAGTTTTTTGTCCACTTAGAAGAGCTTGAAAAACATCATTTGTCATTGGCATTTTAAACTCTACCATTTTTTGAATGGCTTGCAGGGCATCCATTTTTGCTACGCCCTCCGGCAATGCCTTTAACCACATTTCTGCCTGCATTAGCTGCTCTTTTGAAATCGGTAGCTGCGCCTTCATAAAATGAGCTAGAAGCTGCTGTGATTCAGCTGTTTTAGGTAAATTCATTGATTCAAGTAACTGATTAATCTGTTGACTTTGGGAAGCCGTTTGCGCCATAGGACCCGTAACAACTTTTAGTTCGGTTTGTGGGCTTGTACCAGTTACTTGAAAGAAATGCGCATCACCTGCTTTTAGCGGCACTTCGAGTTTTGCAATAAACTTTTGTTGACCAACCTGTATTTCTGCCATTTGATCTGGATATAATTGTTTGATTGTTCCTTGAAATATTTGTCCTTGTTTTAAAGTAAGTGGTTGATTAGCAGAGGTTATAGCAGCTTGTTGCATTTGAATCGGATTAAAAGATGTGGCTGTCATATACATACTCCTTTCATCAATTACTCCTTGGCGTAATTGGCTTCTATTTTTATTTAGCTTATCATTTTATAGCGTGGGGTTGATTTCTGCTCCGACTGGACGCTTTGCCTGGGGCGTCCAGTCGGAGCTCCAATCAACTTATGCACATGATCGTTTTAGCAAATATCATTTTTGGTGATGTGCCTTTTTCTGAATGCTATTATGTTTTTAAAATACTATCAATTATGCCTCGGCATAATTGCGTTCGGAATTGGCTTTGTGCTTAGGCCTGCAGATGTTTTTTGTGCGAAAGCGCAGCGTCAGCAACATGTTTTTGTCTGTGCGACAGCGCAGCGACAGCAACAACACGAGGGCCGACACGATGTCGGTCATTTCGGTAATGCCACAGGACGTGGCGTTCTTAGACTGAGTTCCTCTACTTTAGCGAATGTTTGGACATCTGCTGAAAGAAGTTAAAGCATTGACTTAATTGGCTCAAATGATTTGCGATGATGAATAGTCGGACCGTATTCTTCCAGTGCTATTAAATGCTGCTTTGTCCCATACCCCGCATGCTGAGCAAAACCATACATAGGGAAATCCTCATCCAGTTGATCCATATAATCATCTCGAGCCGTTTTTGCCAATATCGACGCTGCTGCAATAGCTAAGCTTTTCGCATCTCCTTTAATGATTGAATCCTGCGGAATAGAAATTGGTAGCGTCATAGCATCTACTAGCACATAATTAGGTTTCATAGATAACGATTCTACGCTTGTCTTCATCGATTGCTTCGTCGCTTCGTAAATATTTAATTCATCAATTTGTTGCGCTGATTGGAAATGGATAAAATAACTTAATGCATGCTCCTTTATTAAAGCAGCATAGGCACTGCGTTTATCTTTTGATAATTGCTTTGAATCATTTAATCCGACTAGCGCTTCACAGTTTGCAGGTAAAATAACAGCAGCTGTTACTACTGGTCCTGCCAACGGTCCACGTCCTGCTTCATCTACCCCTGCAATGAAGGCATCTTCTCCTCCGTAGCTTTGATCGAAATCGACCTTTGCTTGATGTTCCTGTAGTAGCTGTTGTTTTTTATCTTGACGCTTTTTCCAGCTTAGCCAAGCCTTTTGCACACCGGCACGCTCGTCTGTCTCTACACCGGACATCCAGTCTTGCCATTCCTCCGCTTCCTTCAAAGCTGCTGTAATTTCTTTAATCGTTTTCATCTATTTACTCCCTTTTTGGTTCTTACAGTTAAACGTTAATCTTATTTCTTTCGGGCTAAGGGCTCGTCTAAACATTTTGGCGTGTTCCACAATATGTACTTGAATGCACATTCATTTCAGAAGGACGCTAATCCCAAAATAATTATAACTTCTTTTTCACGCTCTATATCATTTATCGGCAAGAAGAAGTATTCCTAAAAGAAAAACTGTCACGCTCACGATTTATGACGTGAGTATGACAGTTTTCTTTATTGCTGCTCTGTTTCTTTTTCAAGTTGTTCGTGAACAAAGTCAAATGTTAGTTTGCCTAATTGTTGACCACGAATATCTCGAACGATTAGTTGAGCTACTTGATCATAATCGATTTCTCCACCAGGACCGAACACACGACGAAGTTTACCGATATGGTCGAAAGTCTCAACTAAATCTTCATGTACAAACTGGAAGCCATAGCGCTCTTCCATTCGTGCTGGATAATGAACGGATAAAAAGCGTAGACCATATACTGCTAAATCCTCCATATTCGTTATCGTATCCTTTATAGCACCTGTTAAGGCTAATTTGTAGCCTACTTCTTGATCTTCAAATTTCGGCCATAAAATACCTGGCGTATCGAGTAATTCAAGCTCCTTCCCAACCTTTATCCATTGCTGAGCCTTAGTTACCCCAGGCGTATTACCTGTTTTGGCTATATTTTTCTTTGCAAGACGATTAATTAGCGTCGATTTCCCTACGTTAGGAATTCCAACAATCATTGCGCGAATAGCTCTCGGCTTCATGCCACGTGACTTCATACGGTCAAATTTTTCTTTCAATATTTCTTGAGCAGCCTTTGTCACCTGCTGTAACCCTTTGCCTTCAAGAGAATTAATTGCTACCGCCTTATGACCACGTTGCGCAAAGTACTCTACCCACTTACGTGTTTCATGCTCATCTGCCATATCTGATTTATTTAAAATAAGAAGACGTGGTTTTTGATTGATCACTTCGTCTATCATCGGATTTCGGGAAGATAGAGGTAAACGTGCATCTATTAATTCAAAAATAATATCAACGAGCTTTAATTTTTCTGTTACTTCTCTGCGGGCCTTTGCCATATGCCCTGGAAACCATTGTATAGTCATATCTATACCTCCTAAACTAAAAGAAAAAGGGAGTACTTAGCCCTCCCTTTCAAGAATTACTTTACAATTTTAATATCACTAAACGGCCAGAAAATAAGACTTGTATTACCAATAATCTCTTTCTGATCGACAAGTCCTATATGACGACTATCCTTACTGTATCGACGATTATCTCCCATAACGAAAACATAACCTTCTGGAATTACATCTCCTTTTAGGTTTACATCAATGTCGTTTAACTTAAAATCCTCTGTTAAAGTACCTTCTGTAATTTCTGATTTGTAAGCATCTAAATAAGGTTCGTCTATCGGTTCGCCGTTAATGTATAATTGATCATTTTTATATTCCAAAGTATCTCCTGGTAGCCCAATAACACGTTTAATATAGTTCTTCTTTTCAGGAGCGTGGAATACAACAATATCAAAGCGTTTTGGTTCACCTATTTTATAACCAATTTTATTCACAATCATACGATCGCCATCTTCAAGGGTTGGCATCATGGACTCTCCATCTACTGCAATAGGTGTAAATAAAAAATAACGAATAATCGCTGCAATCGCAAATGCAATTAGAAGTGCCTTAGTCCATTCCCATAGCTCATTCTTTTCCTTAACCTGTTTTTCCATCGAGAATTGCCCCCTTGTCTAACCTCATTTTAGTTGATAGCTATTTAAGATGACAAGCAAAAAGAAAAGGGGCTTGTTGTACAAGCCCCTCACTTTTAAGTCATAATTATCGAATTTCTTTAATACGAGCAGCTTTACCACGTAGGTTACGTAGGTAGTAAAGTTTAGCACGACGTACTTTACCACGACGTACAACTTCTAAGTTAGCGATTTTTGGTGTGTGTACAGGGAATGTACGTTCAACACCTACACCATAAGAAATTTTACGAACTGTGAAAGTTTCGCTAATACCGCCACCACGACGTTTAATTACTACACCTTCGTATACTTGGACACGTTCACGTGTACCCTCTACTACTTTCACGTGTACCTTAACAGTATCACCTGGACGGAAAGATGGTAGATCCGTGCGAAGCTGAGCTTTAGTAATTTCTGTAATAATGTTTGACATTGTTTTCTCTCCTTAGACAGATGCTCTTGCACGCAATCTATGCCACAGCGGAACACCGTAATTCAGTACTCCACATAGAAGTACAGATTAGATGTTATCATAAATATAGATAGCAATCAAGCATCTTTATTATTGTTTTTAAGTTTTTCTAAATACAATTTTTGCTTATCTGTTAACGGATAATTCTCGAGTAAATCCGGACGACGTTCGAACGTTCTTTTCAAAGATTCTTCTTCACGCCATTGCTCAATCTTCGCGTGATTGCCTGATAGTAAAATATCAGGGACTTTCATTCCGCGAAAATCAGCAGGTCGTGTATAATGTGGGTGCTCTAGAAGGCCTGTTGAGAACGAATCTTGTATGTGGGAATCCTCTTGTCCTAAAACCCCCGGCAGAAGTCGTACAACGCTATCTATAACCGTCATAGCCCCTAGTTCGCCACCAGTTAATACGAAATCTCCAATTGAAATCTCGTCTGTAACAAGATGTTGGCGAATGCGTTCATCATAACCTTCATAATGACCACATAAAAATACTAGTTCTTGTTCTTGCGCTAGCTCTTCTGCCTTTTTTTGAGTAAAACGCTCACCTTGTGGACACATCAAAATGATACGAGGATTTCTTCCTTCTGTAATAGACTCGACAGCGCTAAACATCGGCTCTGGTTTTAATACCATGCCCGCACCACCGCCATACGGATAATCATCTACTTGATTATGCTTGTTACCCGAAAACCCACGGATATCAGTTACTTCTAGCTTTACAGCACCTTTTTCCTGTGCTTTCTTTAATATGGATGCACCAAAAACGCCTGTAAACATATCAGGAAATAGACTTAACACATTGATATTCATCATAACAAGCCTTCCATTACATGGATCACAATTTTCTTCTCATCCACATCAATTTCCTTGACGATGTCTTCGATATATGGGATGTAATGCTCTTTTTTATTACCCTTGACTACCCATACATCATTTGCTCCTGTTTGAAGAATATCGGCTACTACTCCGATCGTTTCGCCTTCTTCAGATACAATTGTACAGCCAATTATTTCATGGAAGAAATATTCATTTTCCTTTAATAATTCATCTGTCATTTGATCCTTCGTAATTTTAAGCATTCCTTCTTTAAAAGTTTCAACAATGTTAATGTTGTTCATGCCTTCAAAAGTTAATAAAATGAAGTTTTTATGACGACGCATTGATTCAATCGTTACCCATGTTGGCTTTTTATCGTCTTTTTTAAACGCCGCAAGCTTATTTCCTACTGCGAAGCGCTCATCTTCAAAGTCTGTTGTTGATAACACACGCACCTCACCGCGAATACCGTGTGTATTGACAATACGACCTACATTAAACCATTCCATTCAAATCTCACCTCGTATGAATTTCGCCTTGACATAATTGTGCTGTCACTTCTCTTTCGCACAGTACACAATTGCTAAACATGCCTATCCCCGTCAAGCTACTAGCTAGCCAGAACAAAAGTAACCTTCTCTCACTTTCACCTAAAGTAGCAGATTAACTTTTGGCGGACGATGTTATAGCTAAGAAGTCCCTTAATGTCATTATGTTCAATTACTTCTCAAAGTAATGATGATAATGAAAAAAGGAAGGAACCGGCAAGCTCCTTCCTTTGTAGTCCAGATTTTCCGCTTTACCTCAAAGCCACTTCGAATTCCTAAGTGCATGTAAACATACCTATCAGGACTCTCCAGTGCTTGTTGCATGTAAAAGAGCGTGAAAATCTTTTCTATCAATCCAATATATCGACGTAGGTCTTTTTTTGATGGTGACTACCCGCCGCTGAATAAACAATTGTACGAATTGCTTTCGCTACTCGCCCTTGCTTGCCTATGACTTTCCCTCGATCCTCTGGATGAACAAAAAGTTTATAAACAATTCGATTTGCATTTTCATCCGTCTCAATACGAACTTCTTCTGGATAATCGACTAACGGTAAAACGATTGCTTCAATCAGCTGCTTCAAAGACGTCGCCCCCGATTATTTACTGAATTTTTGGTTATGGAATTTTTCCATGATTCCTTGTTCTGAGAACAAGTTACGCACTGTATCTGATGGTTTTGCACCGTCAGTTAACCATTTAAGAGCTTTCTCTTCATCGATGTTTACAGTAGCTGGTTGAGTTAGTGGGTTGTAAGTACCAACTGTTTCGATTGAACGACCGTCACGTGGTGAACGAGCGTCTGCAACTACGATACGATAGAAAGGAGATTTTTTAGCTCCCATACGTTTTAAGCGAATTTTAACTGCCATTTTAATAGCACCTCCGAATAAGTTTCACACAAGATAGTATATTATCAATGTTTAGGTTGTTTGTAAAGTGTTTTTTCTTAACACCTAAAAATTATTATTTAAACAATGAATCAAAGCCTGGTAGTTTCATCTTTTTCTTTCCTTTGCCACTTGCCATGCCTGTCATTTGCTTCATCATTTTTTTCATTTCATCAAATTGCTTTATTAAACGATTTACTTCTTGAATTGATGTCCCAGAACCCTTCGCTATGCGCTTTTTACGGCTACCGTTAATGATTTCCGGATTCGTCTTTTCAGCAGGTGTCATCGAATAAATAATCGCTTCTACGCGGCCCATTTGCTTATCATCAACTTTAACATTGTCTAAACCTTTGATTTTGCCGGCACCTGGTAACATTTTTAAAATATCCTCAAGTGGACCCATTTTCTTTACTTGCTGCAATTGCTCAACAAAATCATCGAATGTAAAGCTCTGAGTTTTAAATTTTTCCTCTAGTTCTTTAGCCTTAGCTTCATCAACATTTGCCTGAGCCTTTTCAATAAGCGATAAAACGTCACCCATACCTAATATACGAGACGCCATACGCTCTGGATGGAAAGGTTCTAGCGCATCCATCTTCTCACCCATACCGACAAACTTAATCGGCTTCTGCGAAACGGAACGAATTGATAACGCCGCACCACCACGTGTATCACCATCAAGCTTTGTTAAAACAACCCCTGTAATACCGATTGCTTCATTAAAACTTTCTGCCACGTTTACAGCATCCTGACCTGTCATAGCATCTACAACTAGGAACACTTCATCCGGCTCTTTTAACGCACGAATATCTTTTAACTCTTGCATTAATTCTTCATCAATATGCAAGCGCCCTGCTGTATCGATTATCACAACATCATGATGTTCTTCTTTGGCCAACTCAATTGCCTGTCGTGCGATTTCTACTGGAGATACATCAGTTCCTAACGCAAAAACAGGTAGGGATAACTGCTTTCCTAATGTTTGTAGCTGTTGAACAGCCGCTGGACGATAAACGTCAGCAGCAACTAGCAATGGCTTACGATTATATTTTTTACGTAACACATTTGCCAATTTACCAGTAGTAGTCGTTTTCCCCGCACCTTGTAAGCCGACCATCATAATAACTGTCGGTGGCTTTGTATTAAATTTGATTGGGCTTTGCTCGCCACCCATTAATTCTGTTAATTCCTCTTGTACAATTTTAATAACTTGCTGACCTGGCGTTAAGCTTTGCATAACATCCACGCCGACAGCACGTTCACTGACCTTTTTAACGAATTCTTTGACAACTTTTAAGTTAACATCCGCCTCGATTAAAGCAAATCGGACTTCTCGCATCATTTCTTTAACGTCTTGTTCCGATACTTTACCTTTACCTTTAATCTTTTGGATCGTTCCTTGGAGTCGTTCCGCTAATCCTTCAAAAGCCATTGCTTTCGCCTCCTAATCCCATTCTTTCAACTGTTCTATAAGCGCCAACTGCTCTTCACCTGTCATACTTTGTTCTGTAATCCCTGTTGTAAGCTGCGCAAGCATTTGTGTACGTTGTTGAAATTTTTCCAATAAACATAGTTTTTCTTCATATTCTTCAAGCATCGCTTCTGTTCGACGAATATTATCATAAACAGCTTGGCGGGAAACTCCATACGATTCAGCGATTTCTCCAAGCGAGTGATCATCTAAATAATATAGCTCCATATAACTTCGTTGCTTATCTGTTAATAATGCTTGATAAAAGTCGAAGAGAAAGTTCATGCGTGTTGTTTTTTCAAGTAGCATCGAATGTTTCTCCTCCCGTTATTAGTCATTTGTATCATATCGAAAAGCGCCCGTCTGTGTCAAGGTAATCTCCTTGTCTAAAAGCCTTAATTAACCGCTTTTTAGGCGTTTTTCACCTATAGCCAGTATTTCCCTTTTAAACAACGCGATTCCCCTGCACAGACGAGCGCTTCAATTAACAATTATTTGTTAATCCTCATTATTTTGTAATTCTTTATCTAAACCATCCGCAAATAAACCATACACATAGCGTTCTGCATCGAATGGTTGTAAATCATCCATCTTTTCACCAAGACCTACAAACTTCACAGGAATGTGTAATTTATTTCGAATAGCAAGGACAATACCACCTTTAGCAGTGCCGTCAAGCTTTGTTAAAACGATTCCTGTTACATTTGTAGCTTCCTTAAATGTTTGTGCTTGAACAAGTGCATTTTGACCTGTCGTTGCATCTAATGCTAATAGTACTTCATGCGGAGCATTCGGTATCTCTCGAGAGATTACTCGATGAACTTTCTCAAGCTCATTCATTAAGTTCACTTTATTTTGCAGGCGCCCTGCTGTATCACAAATCAACACATCTGCTTTACGGTTTTTCGCTGCACGAATAGCATCGTACATAACCGCTGCTGGATCTGAGCCTTCCGATTGTTTAATCACTTCACAGCCAACACGGTCTCCCCAAACTTGTAATTGGTCGATGGCACCAGCACGGAATGTATCACCTGCCGCTAAAACAACTGTTTTACCTTGTGATTTTAGACGATGGGCAAGTTTACCGATAGTAGTCGTTTTCCCAACACCATTTACCCCAACGAATAAAATGACAGTAAGCTCCCCTTCAGGTTGCATATTAAGTTCGATTAAATCTTCTTCTCCTTGCTCATAAATTTCCACAAGCTTTTCAGAAATAATCGTTTGAATTCCGTTTGTATCTTTAATATTTTTACGCTGAACCTCGAAGCGTAATTTATCCATTAGCTCCATTACTGTTTCAAAGCCAACGTCCGCCTGTAATAATAAGTCTTCTAATTCTTCAAAGAAATCTTCGTCTACTTTTCGATAACGAGCAACTAGATCATTCACTTTTGAAGTAAATGAATTACGCGTTTTTTCCAGTCCAGCCTTGAACTTTTGTGTAATAGACCATGCAGAAGGCTTTTTCTCCTCTACTGGTTCTTCCATTAGCGCGACCTCTTGTACTTCTTGTTGCTCAAGTTGTTCTTGGTCAATTTCTTCAGGAATTTCTGTTTCAATTGAGCTTTCTGTTACAGAAACTTCCTCGACTTTTTCAACTTCCTCTATTGTTGCTTCAATTTGAGCAGGCTCAGTTGCTTCGTCTTGCTTCTGTTCAGCAACTTCTTCTTCAGTAATCTCTTTTACTTTTTCTTCTTCGACTGGGTTGCCTACCAATTTATCTTTTAAACGTTTAAAAAAACTCATGCTTGTTCGCTCCTTTGCTCCGCAAGTACGGGTTCATCTTCTAATTTTACTGAAACAAGTTTAGATACACCAGATTCCTGCATTGTAATACCATACAGCACATCTGCTCCCTCCATCGTTCCTTTACGATGTGTGATTACAATAAATTGCGTATTACGGCTAAATTTCTTCAAATATTGGCTATATCGAACGACATTTGCCTCATCTAAAGCCGCCTCTACCTCATCGAGAATACAGAAAGGTACAGGTCGTATATTTAGAATGGAGAATAATAAAGCGATTGCAGTTAGTGCACGTTCGCCACCTGAAAGCAAGCTTAGGTTTTGTAGTTTTTTTCCTGGTGGTTGAGCTACAATTTCTATACCTGTTTCTAGCAGGTTTTGAGGGTCCAATAATACTAAATCTGCCTGACCTCCACCAAACAATTCACGGAATACACGTTTAAATTGCTCTCGAATGGCATAAAATGTTTCACTAAATCGTAGTGTCATTTCTTCATCCATTTCTTTAATGGCCTCATGTAAAGTTTCCTGTGCAGCAAGTAAATCCTCACGCTGCTCAGTTAAAAATGAATGGCGTTCAAGTACCCGATCGTACTCCTCAATGGCGCTCAAGTTAACCGGACCTAGCTCTTCTATAGATTTCTTCAATAATTTCACTCGACGTCGCATATGCTCTTCATCTTCAATGACTAGAGCTAATTCTTCAGCTTCTTCAAATGTTAGCTGATAATTTTCTTCTAGCTGTTCATTGAAATTATTGATTTCGAATTCTACGCGACTTCGCTTCAATTCATTTGCACGGATTGCCTCAAGATAACCTTTATGCGTACGTTGCAATTCTTTCAACTGTTCTTCTAAAGTAGTAAGCTCTTGTTGTTGTGCTACTTTTTCATCTTTTTTCTGTGAAATAGTATCCTGCAGAGAATCTCTTCTCACTTTCCACGTAGCAACCTGCTCATCTACTTCTTCATCGCTTAAAAGATTTGTCGATTCATCAGATTGAAGCCAGATTATTTCCTGAGAAATATTGTCGACTTTTTGACGAGCTTTGTTTAATTGTAGGGCTAACTCTGCTGTAGCAATTTGCACTTGTGACATTTGCTCCTGCATTACCGCTAACTGCGAGCGTTTTTCTGCTGACTGCTCACGAAGTACATCTTTTTCCGATTCACTTTGTAGCTTCACTTTACTTAGTTGTTCCACTGTTTCATTTATTTCTAACAGCTCTGTCGCTAATGAAGTTAAACGCTCCGTGGCCACTTCCTTTTGAGCTAATAATGCTTCTTCGCGAGTTTTTACATCTTGCGTTTCATTAGAAGCAAAAGATACTCGTGCAGATAAGCTTTTCTCGACAACCTCTAACTCACGAATACGACTCGCATGCTGCATTTCATCTTTTCGAAGTTGTTCACCGTCAAGTTTCAATTGCTCTACTTTGTCTCGCAATACTGCAAGCTTCTCTTTTTCATCCGAGACAGACTGTTCAGCACTATAAATAGTTGCTTCCAACGATTCTAGCTTTACTATTAAACCATCTAATTCTGCTTTCCTTGTAAAAAGTGAAGATTGTTGCTTCGTTGCACCACCTGTTAATGAACCGCCCGCATTGACGATATCACCATCAAGTGTTACAACACGATATCTAAATCCGCATAATCGAGCAATTTGACTTGCACCTTCTAAACTTGATGCAACGATGACATTACCAAGGAGGTTCTCGACAATTGTACGGTTCTCTTCACCGAACGTGACAAGTGCATCAGCCATTTGAACAAATGCTGGGTGCTCAGTAGCTAACTGAATCATAGATAGATTAATTTTTCGTGACTTGATAACTGTCTTCGGTAAAAATGTTGCGCGTCCAGCTCTCTTTTGTTTTAACCAACGAATCGCCTGTTGAGCATATCGTTCATCGGTTGTCACAATATGCTGAGAGGCTGCCCCCAATGCCGTTTCAATAGCCTGTGAATATTTCCCATCCACTTGAATTAACTCAGCAACAGCTCCCTCAATCCCAGCTAATTCACCTTTATCACGCGCTAATAATACTTCTTTTACTCCATGGAAGAACCCAGAGAAATCAGCTTCCAGTTCAGCTAACGTATCTTTTCTAGCCTTAAGTTGTTGCTGATGCTGATAAGCTTTATAAAGCATTTCCTGCTTTTCATTAAACGATGCATTCACGTTCTTAAGCTGTATTTGCAATGCTTCATATTGCTCAAGCTTTTCCTGTAATTCGCTTGTTGTTGTAGTATGCGCAACAACTAGCTTCTCTTTTTCCGCTAAAACTTGCGAAAGTTCTTGCCCGATTTCATCCGTTTGGCCTGACATTCGTGCCGCCATCGCTTTTTGCTGCACTATTTGTTGTTCAATATTTTTTAATTCATTTTTTACCGTTGCTTCTTCGTTTAAGGAGTCGATATATCGGTTTTTTTGTTCTTCAATTTCTTGTTCAATTTCAGAAACAGAGCGATTTAAAGATTGTTCTAATTGCTTAATGCCTTGTTTCAGCTCCGATACCTCTTGCTGCTTTTCACCAAACAACTCTTTTTTCTCTTGTTCTTGAGCTATAAGAGACTCAACCTCATCTTTTGCTTCTTGTAATGCCGTATTTAATTGAAGTAGTTGATTAGAAGCATTTTGTCGCTTTTCAGCCATTAACGCTTTACGACCATCCCAACGCTCTACCTCCATCGTTGCATTAACAAACTCAGCCTGAGTAGTATCTAAATAATCATCTAGCTCTTTTAAAAGCTTACGTATACTGGCAGTTTGCTTTTCTATCGAAGAAATATGATGAGCTTGTTTTTGCTCTGTTTCATAAAGTTCTGTGTACTCAGTTTTTAGAGCATGCAAAGATTGTGCACAATTTTTTAAATCGTGCACAAGGATGGCGATATCAAAATCCTTTAACTCTGTTGACATTTGCACATAATCTCTTGCACTTGAAGCCTGAATTTCTAACGGCTCTAGACGACTATCTAGCTCATGTAAAATATCTAAAACACGATACAAATTTTCATCTGTTTCAACAAGCTTATGCTCTGCCTTCTTCTTTCTTAGTTTATACTTTAACACGCCAGCTGCCTCTTCAAAAATTGAACGACGGTCATCAGGTCGGCTATTTAAAATTTCATCGACACGGCCCTGCGAAATAATGGAGAAGGCCTCTTTCCCAAGTCCCGAGTCCATAAACAAGTCCGTAATATCCTTCAGGCGACACTGCTGGTTATTAAGTAAATATTCACTATCACCTGAACGGTATACGCGTCTTGTTACGCTGACTTCTGTATATGAAAAAGCAAGCTGTTCATCTGTGTTATCTAAAATAAGCGTTACCTCTGCAAAGTTCAGTGGCTTACGTGAGTCACTCCCAGCAAAAATAACATCCTCCATCTTTGCCCCACGTAACGACTTTGCCGATTGCTCCCCAAGTACCCAACGAATGGCATCGATGACATTACTTTTTCCACTGCCATTTGGTCCAACCACTGCTGTAACACCGGGTACAAAATCAATTCCAATGCGCTCCGCAAAAGATTTAAAGCCAATCACTTCGAGTCGTTTTAGGAACATCTATTAAGCCTCCTCTTTTGCAGTGCGTTCACGCATCGTACGCATTGCACATTGCGCTGCTTGCTGCTCGGCTTCTTTTTTTGATTTCCCACGACCAATTCCAAGCTCCTGTCCATTCAACAGTACGCTCGATACAAAGGTACGGTTATGCGCTGGACCCTTTTCATCAACAATTTCATAATGAAGAAGACCGTTATTTGTTTGCTGCACCATTTCTTGCAATTGGCTTTTAAAATCCATCACATGCGAAAAAGCACCGACTTCTACTTTCGGGAATACGATTCGTTCTAAAAAGGACACAACCGTTTGTAAGCCTTGATCTAAATAAAGGGCGCCAACAAATGACTCAAATACATCTGCAAGTAGCGCTGGGCGTTCCCGTCCACCTGTTAGTTCCTCACCTTTTCCGAGTAATACAAAGCGGCCAAAACCTAATTCATTTGCAAAGATAACAAGTGATGGCTCACATACTATAGATGCTCGTAGCTTCGTCAACTCACCCTCACTCATATTAGGGTATTTCTCAAAAAGGTATTTAGAAACAGACAGTTCAAGTACTGCGTCTCCTAAAAATTCAAGACGCTCATTATCCGTAAACAATTTACGGCGATGCTCATTCACATAAGATGAATGCGTGAATGCTTGATACAATAAATTTTTATTACTAAATGTGATATTTAATTCATGCTGTAACAGCTCGAATTGATTGCGTACTTTTTCAGGAAGCACGCCAGATTTCTGCATAGTTCCTTTTCTTTTCATAGCCATTGAACAATCTGCCTTCCTAATAGTTTCTACCGTTTAAGTGTACCTTTTTCAAGGCATTTATGCAAAAGTATTTCGGCTTAAATGCAATGTTTTGGAAGTTTAATCATTTAATTTTTTTCCAAAATAAAAAAAAGGGACGTTCACAGTTCGCACAACGAACCATTTCGTCCCTTTTTTTAAAAATACACCTTAGCATTTTCTGCTCTTCACATGAAAGAAAAGCAAGAGTAATTTCTGCCAAAGGCTTTAACTTTATTGAATCATAAACTTTTATTGTAAAATGACCGCAGTCATGTCAACACCGCTAGAGGTGATTAATTTCTGCTATAAAGTTAAAACGAATTAGTTGATTTTACCTTCGATGTATGAAATTGCAGAACCAACTGTTGAGATTTTTTCAGCATCTTCATCAGAAATTTCCATATCGAATTCGTCTTCAAGCTCCATTACAAGCTCAACAACGTCTAATGAGTCAGCACCTAAATCATCACGGAAAGAAGCTTCTAGAGTAACTTCACTTTCCTCAACACCTAAACGGTCTACGATTACTTTTGTTACGCGTTCTAATACTGTAGTCAAATCATTCACCTCCCCTCAAATGATTATACAAAAAATCATTATTTATGACTAATTGAAATTACATGACCATGCCGCCATCTATATGTAACGTTTGACCCGTCATATAGTTGGCATCATCTGAAGCTAGGAAAGCTACAGCCTTCGCAATATCCTCAGGCTGCCCAAGTTTCGCTAGCGGAATTTGCGTAAGCATACCTTGCTTTATATCTTCTGGTAGTTGATCAGTCATTTCAGTTTCAATAAAGCCTGGTGCAAGCGCGTTTACTAAAATATTACGTGATGCTAATTCCTTAGCAGTCGTTTTAGTTAATCCAATAACACCTGCTTTTGCAGCTACGTAATTAGCTTGCCCCGCATTACCAGCTACACCGACAATGGATGAAATATTAATGATACGGCCTGCACGTTGCTTCATCATTTGACGTGTTACTGCTTTTGTACAAAGGAATACGCCCTTTAGGTTCGTATCTAACACATCGTCCCATTCATCTTCTTTCATACGCATTAACAAGTTATCACGTGTAATCCCCGCATTATTTACTAAAATATCAAGCGAGCCGAATGTTTTCACCGTTGCATCCATTAACGCTGTAACTTCCTCTGTTTTTGAAACACTTGCTTGTACAGCTATTGCCTCGCCACCATTTTCTTGAATCATTGCGACAACTTCTTCGGCTTTTGCTTGAGAACCGCTGTAGTTTACGACAACTTTAGCACCCTCATTAGCAAGCTTTAATGCAATAGCACGTCCTATTCCACGTGAAGCACCAGTTACAACAGCTACTTTACCCTCTAATTTACGCATTAATCGTCCACTCCTTCGATGCTTCTAGTACAGCCTCTAATGATGTTTCATCATAAACACAGTATGTCGTGACAGAACGATCGATTTTTTTCACTAATCCACTCAATACTTTGCCTGGTCCACATTCAATAAAGACATCCACACCTTGCGAAATCATTTCACGCACAGATGCTTCCCATTGCACAGCACTATATACTTGTTCTACTAATTCATGTTGAATAGCCAGAACATCCTCTAGCTCTTTCGCCATTACATTACCGACTACTGGAATTTGCGGAACTGACAATGATATATCAGCCAACGTTTCTCTCAGCTTTTCAGATGATGGTCGCATTAACTCTGAATGGAATGGACCACTAACAACTAAAGGAATTGCTCGTTTTGCACCAGCTTCCTTAGCCGCTAAAGAAGCTTTTTCAACGCCTTCCTTTGTGCCAGAAATAACAATTTGTCCAGGACAGTTTACATTTGCAACTTGAACTGGATCACCTGCTACAGATACTTTTTCAGTTACTGCATGCAATGCCTCAAGCTCCATCCCTAAAATGGCAGCCATAGCACCTTGCCCTGCAGGCACAGCTTCATTCATATAAAGTCCACGCTTATGCACAACAGACACGGCATCCTCAAACGATAGCACACCAGCGATTACTAATGCGCCATATTCCCCAAGTGAATGTCCAGCTGTATAATTTGGCATAATACCTGCTGCACGTAATTTTTCAGCAACCATCACACCTGTAGTTAGGAGTGCAGGTTGAGCATGGTAAGTCAACGTTAACTCCTCAGCCGGTCCCTCTAGCATAAGCTTAGATAACTCAAAGCCAAGTGATTGATTTGCACGCTCATAAAATGCTTTACTTTCTGCCGAATTCTCAATAAACTCTTGCCCCATCCCCACTACTTGAGAACCTTGGCCTGGAAAAATAAATGCTATTTTCGTCATTTCTCATTAATCCCCTTTTTTAATCAATTATGCCTCGGCATAGGAATCGGCTTTGAGCTCAGGCCTGCACGAAGGCCAACACGATGTCGGTCATTTCGGTAATGCCACAGGACGTGGCGTTTTTACGATGCAGGTCAGTTAGCCGTTATCGCATGAATGCGATGATCTTAGGCTAACATCCTCTAAGCACTCCTTTCCGATTCCGTGACATCCGCCGGAGGCTTTGGGCCAACGTGATGTTGGTCACTTAGTCTTTGCCACAGGACGTGGCGTTCTTAGACTGAGTTCCTATATTTCAGCGGGTGTTTGGACACCTGTACTTGTCGCTAGGCTTTCGGTACAAAAAAACATCTGCTAAAAAAAGTTAATCGATTTCTACGTGACGTACTGTTTCTGTAATTGTCGAGATGACTGTATGCTCAACCATCGTATTCGCTTGGCGAATTGCACTGTATATTGCTTTAGCATTGGATGAGCCATGTGCCTTAATCACAGGTGCTTGTAAACCAAACAAGCCTGCACCACCATACTCTGTATAGTCCATTTTGTTTTTTAGGTCACGTAAATTATTTTTCATAAGTACTGCCGAAATTTTTGTTTTTGTTGAAGCCATAAACGCCTCTTTTAACATTGAAAATAACGCACCAGCAGTACCTTCTATTGATTTAAGTACCATATTACCTGTAAAGCCATCTGTTACAACAACGTCTGCTACCCCTTCAAGTAAATCTCGAGCTTCTACGTTGCCGATAAAGTTTAAATCCGCTTCTTTTAATAAACCAAAAGCCGCCTTCGTTAATTCATTTCCTTTTTTATCCTCGGTACCGATATTTAACAAGCCGATACGTGGCTTTTGTAAGCCGCCTACCTTTTTCGCATAAATATCGCCCATAATTGCATATTGCAATAAATGCTCCGGTCGCGCGTCTGCATTTGCTCCTAAATCAAGCATTAAAAAGCCCTTACCATCTAAAGTAGGAAGTGTAGTAGCTAGAGCAGGTCTAGCAATGCCTTCAATACGTCCTACTTTAAATAAGCCTCCTGCCATTAAAGCACCTGTATTACCAGCTGAAAGACAAGCATCCGCCTTACCTTCTTCAACTGCATCCATCATTCGTGCCATCGATGAATCCTTTTTACGACGAACCGCGCGTGCTGGATCGTCTGTCCCTTCGACAACTTCACCACAATGTACTACAGTTAATCGATCATGTATTTTTATAAATGGTTCAAGCTTTTCCTGCTGACCATATAATTGAATTTCTAAATTCGGAATTTGCTCTAATGCTAATAAAGCACCTTCAACAACTGATTTCGGTGCGTTGTCGCCACCCATTCCATCAAGCGCTAATTTCATTGTTGTTCACCTTTACCTTTCGTGCGGTACATATCAAATTCACCAACAAAAACTGTTTCACCGTTAACAGTGGACGTTAACTCTACTTTTGTACGATGACTTTTTTCATCACGTCCGATAACGATTGCTTTTGTAATAACACGATCTCCAGCTCTAACAGGTTTCACAAAGGAAATGTTAGAATGTACTGTTAATGCTAGTTCATCGTCAATAACTGCTACCGCTAATGAGTTTGCCTGCGCAAACAAATGATGTCCACGTGCGATGCCATTGCGCTGAAAAACATGTTCTTCTTTTACGTCAAAAATAGATAATGCACGATTATCCAATTCAATATCAATTATTTCTCCGATTACTTCATCAATCGGTAGTGATTTCACTTCATTTTCATAGGTTTTTGAAGCAACATCTTTAATTCGTTCTCGTAATTCCGGAATCGCTAACTCCATACGATCTAAACGAATTGTTTGGACACTAACCTGAAACTGTGTTGCTAGCTGTTCATCTGTGACGAATGGATTATCAGCTATCGTTTCGGATAATAGTCGCTGTCGCTCTTTTTTCGTTCGTCTCAACATCATTCGCCACCTTTTTAGTTGTTATTAGCACTTGGTACTAATATCAGTATATAGAGTATAAAAAAAGAATGCAAGACTTGTTTTATAAACAAGTGCTCACATTCCTAATTGAACATTAATATTCAACTAATCGAAGCGATCTCCTTGTAAAACGCCAGAATTTTCAAGCATGTCACGTAAATATTTATACTCATCATCACGCCAAAAAGAATCTGTTTCAATCATATCCGTCGCATCTTTTCTCGCAGTTTCAAGTATTCGATAATCGTGCACTAAATCCGCTACTTTAAAATCTGGCAAGCCGCTTTGTTTACGACCAAAGAAATCCCCTGGACCACGTAGTTCCAAATCCTTTTCAGCAAGGCGGAAACCATCATTCGTTTCCGTCATCGACTGCATTCGCTCTTTACCTTCATCGGATTTTGGATCGGCAAGCAACACACAATACGACTGATGTTCTCCTCGTCCAACACGCCCTCGTAGCTGATGTAGCTGTGCTAAGCCGAAGCGTTCAGCGTCATAAATAATCATAAACGTTGCATTCGGCACGTTAACCCCAACCTCAACAACGGTTGTAGACACAAGCACATGAATAGTTCCTTCACTAAAGGCTCGCATGACAGTGTCTTTTTCATCCGCAGATAGGCGACCATGCATTAATCCGACATTGTAACGCCCATTAAAATACGCTGCAAGCTGCTCATAGATTTCTACAGCATTTTGTACATCTAGCTTGTCTGATTCCTCGATCAGCGGACAAATAGCATACGCCTGTCTACCGGCGGCAAGGTCTAATTCTAGCTTTGACATCACAGAGCCAAATTGCTCTTTTTTCATCCAATGTGTTTCAATTTGCTTACGCCCTGCCGGCATTTCATCGATCATTGAAACATCCATTTCTCCAAATGCTGTAATAGCGAGTGTACGAGGAATTGGTGTTGCCGTCATAAAGAGCACATCTGGGTTTTCTCCTTTATCACGCAATATTCTACGCTGCTCAACACCAAAACGGTGCTGTTCATCTGTAATAACAAAACCTAGTTTGTAAAAAACGACATCTGGCTGAATTAGCGCATGTGTACCAATTAAAATATCGATATCTCCATTTACTAGTTCTTCCAAAAGCAAGCGACGCTCCTTCGCCTTTGTCGATCCCGATAATAAAGCTACACGTACGCCAAATGGCTCAAACCATTCCTTCAAACTCTCAGCATGCTGCTCTGCTAAAATTTCCGTTGGTGCCATTAATGCCCCTTGAAAACCAGCAGTTATAGCCGCATATAAACATATTGCCGCGACAACAGTTTTCCCTGACCCTACATCACCTTGGAGTAAGCGGTTCATACGATGTGGCTCTTTTAAATCTTTGCAAATTTCATTGACAACGCGTTTTTGCGCACCAGTCAATTCATATGGTAACGATGCAATAAAGGCACGTATCTTTTGCAAATCAAACTGTATGACAGTACCGTGCTCACTGTCCTTTCGAATTTTACGTAACGCCTGAATACGTAGTTGAAAGTTTAGCAACTCTTCATAAGCAAAGCGCCTTCTAGCCTGCTTTGCATGTCCTGCATCAATAGGGAAATGGATTCCCTCAAGCCCATCACGTATTGTAGCGAGCTTATAATCCGTGCGTAAGCGCTGTGGAACAGCATCAGGTATATCAGCACCAAACTCATCTAGCACCTGGCGCATATATTTACGAAAACGTTTTTGCGGAATTAAACCTTTTAAACTATAAACAGGTTCAAAGTCAACTTGATCTGTCTTAGGACCAAATGTTACAGACGTTCCATTAATAACTTGTCTGCCTCGGTCCCATTTACCTGTAACGGTAATAATAGCTCCAGGTACAAGCTTTTGCTTTAAGTATCCTTGATTAAAAAAAACAACCTTCACTAAATGTCGACCTGCCAGCACCGTCACTTGTAATCGTGATTTATTGCGACCTAAAAACAATACTGTTGGTTCACGCTCAACTTTACACTCAACAGTGACACGTTCATTATGTGGTGTTTGCGCCAAATCTTTTAAACGAAAATCCTCGTGTCGATGCGGAAACGTCCATAATAAATCCGCTACTGTCTCGATGCCCAATGCTTCTAAATGTCCTGCTGTTTCTTTCCCGATTCCCTTTAAATTAGTAACGGGGTTCGTTAAATCAGTCACCTTGCACGACAGCCCCTTCTAAATTTTTCACCACAAGTACTTTATCTACAGTCATTCGTATCACTATACTATTTTTCAGCATATGAGTTTCCCCTTTCTTACGATTACCCTAAGATTTCATTATATCGTTGTTAGCGTTTAAACATTTGAACACGTATTATTCTCCACATCATTATATAACTTTTCATTTTAAGTAAGATAGCAATTCAATTCATTAATAATTGATTGAAAGTTAATTATATCGAAAAAATTATCACTTTTTCATCCAATTTCCCCATAACTTCAATTTATCTAAAAGGGGAACAAAAGCTAAGAGTATCACATCCTGTGATAACGCCTTCGTGACCAACATCGGTGCTGCTGCCGCTCCAGTCGGAACGGAAATCAACCACACGTTATGGTGATGAGACTAGAATTGGGAGTATCAACAAGAGAAATTATACTCTTTGTCCAAAATATCCACCCGTACCATTTCACCATTACGCTTTTCATTTTCACCTCAAAAAAAACACGCTCCCCCTGAGGAAGCGTGTTTACTATCTTTTATTTTTGAAGTGACTTAATACTTTCTAAATTGCCATTATCAAAAATGGCTTTGCTAATAGCTTTACCTGTTGGAGTTGCAGCTAGGCCTCCACGAGCAGTTTCTTTTAAATTCGGACTCATAGATTGTCCAATTCGATACATCGCGCCAATCACTTCATCACACGGGATGCGACTTGTAACCCCCGCAAGTGCCATATCCGCTGCCACAAGTGAATTCGCCGCTCCCATAGCATTCCGTTTAACACAAGGAACCTCTACTAATCCAGCTACTGGATCACAAACAAGCCCTAGCATATTTTTGAGTGTAATGGCAAATGCTTCTGAACATTGCTGCGGGGTACCACCAGCCATCTCAACAATTGCAGCCGCCGCCATTCCAGCAGCTGAGCCAACCTCTGCTTGACAGCCACCAGCAGCACCTGAAATCGAAGCATTATTGGCAACTACGAAGCCGAAAGCACCCGATGTGAATAAATAACGAATCATTTGCTCACGTGTCGGATTTAGCTTGTTCTTCACTGCAAACAATGTCCCTGGTACAACTCCAGCCGAGCCTGCAGTTGGGGTAGCACAAATTGTCCCCATAGCCGCATTAACTTCATTTGTCGCAACCGCTTTACTTACCGCATCTAGTAATAAATCTCCTGACAATGAATTTCCCTGCGCAATGTAATTCTGAAGCAATACCGCGTCACCGCCTGTTAAGCCCGTTACAGATTTAACACCATTTAAGCCTCTTTCAATAGCTTCCTCCATCACCGTCAAATTATTGTCCATTTGCTGTATAATTTCTTCTCTAGTGCGTCCAGTTATTAACATTTCTTGCTCTATCATAATTTCAGAAATTAGTTTTCCTTCTTGCTCTGCTCGTTCAACTAGTTCACGAACATTATGAAACAATACGTCCATATTGGGACACCTCCTTAGTTATTAATTTTAGAAACCTTCGAAATATGTGGTATTAAAGAAATTTGTTGCAATACTTTATCCTCGATGTTTTGATCGACTTCTATTACCATAAGGGCTGTTAAACCACGTTCAATACGTGAAACTTCCATATGCCCAATATTGACCGCATGCATCGCTAAGCAATTTGCCACATTGGCAATACAGCCAGCTCGATCATCATGGACAACAAGAATTGCTGGCATGCCACCTGTTAGTCGCAGCTTGAAGCCATTAACCTCACTAACTTCAATTTTACCTCCACCGATCGAAATACCAACAACGGACATCTCTCCTTCATCATCGCCAATTACAAGGCGAGCCGTATTCGGATGTTCCATGTTAGCTGTTTCTGGGATAAACTCATAGTCTAATCCCGCCTTTTCTGCATCGGCAAAAGCTGTTTTTATTCGTTCATCGAATGTATCGTAATTTAATAGACCACCAATCAAAGCTACATCTGTTCCATGTCCTTTATACGTTTCCGCAAACGAACCATATAAGTGTATTTTTGCCCACTTTGGTTGTCTTCCAAATAAATCTCTAGCAACACGCCCAATTCGTGCCGCACCTGCCGTATGGGAAGAAGAAGGTCCAATCATCACCGGTCCAATAATATCAAATACTGAAGTAAACTTCATACTAACACCCCTCTATTCTATCTATATAATATTTTTGATTTTTTACTTATATAATGCTTGATAGTTACTATAAAAGCAAAGCATTTCTTTATCAACTTTCAGAAAATTTAAGCGACTATAATTTACACAGTGGAAATATTGATTAACTTTTGTCTACTCCAAATAAACAATAATTTCAAACTGCTGATATTCTAGCATTTACAAATGCATTGTCTTCTGGATACGCACACCAAATCGTTTATTCCAGCTGATTTATATCCAATATAATCCCCTAGTCTCTTTGTACCATAAACAAAAGCAGTACACATTGTGTGCACTGCTTTATCTACTCATTCACAAAGTAGCATCGAATTATTCTACTGAAATAATATACGGATATAATCCTTGTTTACCATTAAATAACTCTACTTCAACCTCTGGATAATTCTCTTCTATAAATTTCACTAATTCTGAAGCATTTTCTTCCGTTGTATCTTCACCATAAATGACTGTTACAATTTCTGCGTCTTCATCCACTAAATCAGTAATTACCTTCTCAGCGGCATCTTTTAATGCCGGAGTAGATAATACAATTTTACCTTCTGCAAGAGCCATGAAATCGTCCTTATGAATTTCCACACCATCAATAGATGTATCTCGAACTGCATAAGTTACTTGACCTGTTTTAACATTTGCATAAGCTTCTGTCATTGTTGCTTGGTTCATTTCAACTGTCGCCTCTGGATTAAACGATAAAATCGCTGCCATACCTTGAGGGATTGTTTTCGTTGGAACTACAGCCGCTTCTATATCTAAAAGCTCTACTGCTTGTTCTGCTGCCATGACGATATTTTTGTTATTCGGTAAAATTAATACTTTTTCAGCACCAATTTCCTGTACCGCCTTCACAATATCTTCAGTTGAAGGGTTCATTGTTTGACCGCCTTCAATAACATAAGAAGCACCAATTGAACGAAGTAATTCAGCAACTCCCTCGCCCATTGCAATCGTTACAATTGCATATGGATGCTTTTCTGCTTTTTTGACTGGAGAAGGTGCTTTATGATCCTCACCAACAATGGCAGAATGCTGTTCACGCATATTGTCGACCTTAATTTTAATAAGACTACCATATTTTTGACCCATTGCTAAAACAGAGCCTGGTTGCTCAGAATGAATATGCACTTTTGCGATCTCTTCATCTGAAATAACAAGTAAAGAATCACCTAGTGGGTTTAATTCATTACGGAATTGATCCTCGCTAAACGGCTCTTTTCCTTCTTCAAAACGTACCATGATTTCTGTACAATACCCAAACTCAATATCCGAAGTATCCATGAAATCTTGCGCTCTATGATGTTCTGCATTAATTAAATCATCTAAAGTTGCTTCATTTTTCACCGGTAATGGCTCACCTTTTAAGGATGCTAAAAATCCTTCATACACAAACAATAGACCTTGGCCGCCACTATCTACAACACCTACTTCTTTTAAAACAGGTAAAAGATCAGGTGTACGCTCTAATGAAGCCTGTGCTTCAGCAGTAAATGCTTCCATTACTGCAATGATATCGGTTTCAGTTTCTGCCACTTCCACGCCTTTTTTCGCCGCTTCACGTGCAACTGTTAAAATTGTACCTTCAACCGGTTTCATTACTGCTTTATAGGCAGTTTCAACGCCAGCTTGGAAAGCATCCGCTAAGCCCTTAGCATCAATTGTCGCTTCTTTTTCAATAAATTTACCAAAGCCACGGAATAACTGCGATAAAATAACGCCAGAATTCCCGCGTGCTCCCATAAGTAAACCTTTTGATAAAGCTTGGGATGTTTTGCCGATATGTTCTGAAACATATTGCTCCGTTTCCTTTGCTCCAGATGTCATCGATAAGTTCATATTCGTTCCTGTATCACCATCTGGTACTGGAAATACATTTAATGAATCAACATAATTTGCATTTTGGAATAGGTGATGGGCACCCATTTGCACCATTTCTGCAAACTTTATTCCGTCTAAAGACTGCATTAGATTTAGTTCCTCCTCTTAATCATTCGCTACACGAACGCCCTGCACAAAGATATTGACAGATTTTACGCTCATACCTAATGTTTTATCCACTGTATATTTCACTTTCGATTGTACTTGATAAGCAACTTCCGAAATTTTTGTCCCGTAACTAACAATAATGTACATATCAATATGTAAATCGTCGCCCTGTTTTCGAATTACAACACCTTTTGCAAAATTTTCTTTACGTAAAATATCAGTTAGACCATCACGAATTTGATGTTTAGATGCCATGCCAACAATACCGTAGCATTCAACAGCAGCGCCACCAGCTATTTGTGCAAGTACATCTGTTGAAATATCAATTTGGCCGAATTCATTGTTTAACTCAATTGACATAGAAATGCCCCCTTGGCTCTTTTTGACTAAATGATATTGTAACACTTTCGTTATACATTAAGCAACCTTGGAAGGCATGAAAGCGCACTGTATCAACGTTTTTCTGACATTACAAAGGCAAACATACATCTTCATCGAAATTTCCACTTTTGCTGTAAAAGTTGTTACGACCTTGTTGCTTTGCTGAGTATAATGCTTGATCAGCTAATTCACAGCATGTTTTCAATTGCTCGCTATTTGTAAGTTTAACATGACACATCCCTATGCTGACCGTTACAATATCAGCTACTATCGAATGCTCATGACGAATGTTTAAGTTGCGTACTTCCTCTAAAATTTCCTCACAAACATGCTCTGAAAACTTGGCCGTATGTTGGCTAACGATTACGAATTCTTCGCCTCCCCAACGTGCTGCAAATGCATTATACTTTTCTGCAATTTCCTCTAAAAGAGTCGCCACTTTTATTAATGCATCATCACCTTGTAAATGACCGTAATAATCATTAAAATTTTTAAAGAAATCAATATCAATCATCATGACAGATAAAGATTCTGGTTTACTAAGTTGTTGCCCTATATGTGTCAATTTATTATTTAAAGCCCGTCGATTTGGTAAATTGGTCAACGTGTCCCGAAGCGCTTGCTCTGATAGCTCATTATTTTTCTCAGCTAATAATTTTGACAATTTCTTGGATTTTGTCATTTCTTCTTGCAATAAAATATGTTCCTTCGTAAATTGTCTTTGCATTTTATAAATATGTCGCTGAATAACTAGCCCTATAGGAATAATAAGGGACATCGGTAAAAGTATTTTAATACCTTCACCTGATACCCCAACACTCAGATAAGCACTTATTAAAATCGGTGGTACTGTTATTACCATAATCCGAAAAATTTTCCGAAAAGGTATGGAAAAAGCAGTGCAAATCATTAAAAATAGTACCTCATAAAGAGCTGCATGTTTAAAGAAATAAACGTCCATTACAGTTATTACAGTAATCAATAACAATATCGTATAGATATAAGCAAGTAAGATAGATTCATATTTTCGCATATTAAGCGTTGTAACCTGAAATTTCTTCTCTTTTACAAATACTAACACCGCTAAATCTATATAAAACATTATTGTGTGAATAGCTATATATGCTGGCACCATCGCTCTTTCTGAATTCGAAAAGAAGAACTCACCATAATGAATAATCGTAATGATGGCTGATATATACATCAATGTCCATGCTACCGCTCGCATCCGTTTTAAATTAAATTGAATCATTTCTTTCTGTATAGAGAGAACTAGCTTTTCTTGATTTTCCATAATGTCCGCTCCTAATAAAACAAACTTGCAAAAACATTTTGTTGCTGTCGCTTCGCTTTCGCACAGAATACATTTGTTGTTGTCGCTTTGCTTTCGCACAGAAAACATTGCTGAATGAAGATAATTTGTTCTATTTTTATCGTCTAAATAACGAAAAATACAAGTAGTCTTTACAAAATTGGTGAAAAAAGAACTACTCTACCGTGGCTGATTTTCGTAGTCAAAAACAAAACTTCTAAATCCGACATTCCACTTTCGCTGCATAAAATCTCGAAACAACAAAAAAGCTGATGTTTATATACACCAACTTTTTTTAAAAAATTGAACGATTATAATTTTTATAAACTCCCAAAAGTTCAAAGTGAATATTACGGCTCCTCACCATATATTCGAACAGAATAACTTTATAACAACGCTTCGATTGTACAACCCTTGATGCCATTCTATTCCTTCAATTAAAACAGGCTTTTAATAAGCGAATCAAGCATCACTGGCATTTCCTTAAATGCACTATCCACATGTAGTCTTTCCGTCTTTTGGTGAGCGTCCTTCCCAAACGGTCCAACATTTAAAACAGGGCCCTGTAATGCAGACATTGCCTCAAACGGAATACTATACGTTTCTCCCCATACAGGTGTGTTGCGTTCGAATGCTATCCATTCATTAGAGTTATCCGAATAATTGACATAGCTCAAATCACAAATTCCATTAAAATAATGAATTTGCTCCACTTCAATATTAAATGTTTGGGCTGTCTTCTTCATCAATTCAATGGATCGAATAACAAGAGGATCATTGGATGAATTGATTGCCGGATAGTAAGGTGGTGCATATAACAACACTGTCGCTGGTGATAGTTCCTGGCAACGAATCATTAGCTGATCCACAATGCGAATAGATTTCTCTCGATCATCCCATGCGCTATTTTCAATAACTTGACTTTTAATTAAATCTACTTCCTGGGCGCCTAATTTATTAATCGCATACTCTAAAAGTGCCTCATAACGAAGTACGTTTACTTCGCCTACGCCTTGTACCTTTTCACGCTCACAAATTCGCTTATATTGTTCATTACAAGCTGACATTGCTTCCAATGCAACTTGTTCAAAAATATCCATTACTTGCGATGCTGTGCGCTTTAATAAAAACACATTGTAAAGGGCTGCTGCACGATATGGTGTTTGTGTAGAATACTCCATTTTTAAATCTTTTAATTGTAAGGATACAGGTAATGGCGTACTTTCACCGAGATCTGTCTCACGAAAAACAGGATTCCACTCCATATGCTGCGTCATGTAGGAAGCAATAAAATTTGCGGTCATTCCTTTTAATGGCTCACCCACATGTGTCTCTTTTCCGTAAAATAAAGCAGCAGGCATAATTTTACCGATAGTTCCTGAATAAATATATTCATTAATATCAGCCGGACCTTGTGAAAAAGAAGGCTCACTATTTAAAAATAGTTTATAAGAGAGTCCGTGCTGTTCGCGAAGTCTGACAAGCTCTACAACTGCTGCACGCATCCCAGCAGAATTCACTTCTTCATCTGGCACTGCCGTTAAAATAAGGTTGATGGGCCATTCTTCGATACTTGCCTTTTCAATCAACTGCATATGCAAAGCAAGCCCCATTTTCATATCCATCGTCCCACGACCGAATAAATAGTTACCTGATTCCAAATCAATTCTTGCCGCTTCAGGTAAATCCTTTTTGTATTTAGGTTCCATTAGCTTTTTTGTCAGCACTTCAGGGTAAAAGGCTAATGGTTCCAGCTCGCCATATTCTTCAGTATGGACCGTATCAAAGTGACTAATTAACACAACCGTTTCGGTTGCAGATGGGTGCTTATACAAGGCAGTTACAGC
The DNA here is from genome assembly GCF_050280125.1 of Lysinibacillus sp. NPDC093692. Lineage (NCBI taxonomy): Bacteria > Bacillati > Bacillota > Bacilli > Caryophanales > Bacillaceae > Lysinibacillus > Lysinibacillus sp. NPDC093692. The sequence continues at coordinate 40,802 of NZ_JBNNUW010000003.1, read as the reverse complement.
ATTACGTTCAAGGCCCGCATCATGTAATTCAATAAATTCCGGGTTTTCCTGAAAATAAGAAAGCGTTTGCAATTTATTTTTTAATTTATAGGCAAATTCATGTTCACCTTTAGTTAATGTCCTACTTTCCCAACTGACAATTTCACATAATAATGCACGTAGCTTTTCAGGTGTATTCCAAAGATAAACATTCATAAAAACTCTCCTTTATTTCCTCAAAATCAATTGCATTTAAATGTATATCAAATGATTCCTCTTTTTTCATTTCAATTTCATCACCAATAATTAGGAATGACATTTTAAAAAAACATATACCATAAATATAAGTTGATTGGAGTGGAGACTGGGCGACTCCTTGGGGATCAGCGATATAGAGGAACGAAGGCTAAAAGCATCACTTCCTGTGATAACGCCTTCGTGACCAACATCCTGCTGCTGTCGCTACGTTGCACTCACGCTTTCGCGCAAAAGACATCTGTTGTCCCGAGAACTTGGAGCGAGCAACGCGAGTGAAGCTGCTCATCGGACGCCCCTAGGAAGCTCTGCTCTGCGCGAAAGCGAAGCGTCAGCGGCAAATGTTTTATCTGTGCGAAAGCGTAGCGGCAGCAAATGTTTTATCTGTGCGAAAGCAAAGCGACAGCAACAACAAAGCGCCCAGTCGAAACGGAAATCAACACCATATTATGGCGATGAGCTAATCTCAGAAGAAACTGTATTTGATTTACTCAATTTCAATTTATAGAAAATCATGCAAGCAATAAAGAACCCAACTCCATATAATAAACCCGCTCTTTGTGTTGGATCGAATGCTAAAAAGACAAGAATTAGCATACAAAAAATAATACAGAACACCGGAATCAATGGATAAAATGGCGTTTTAAATTTTAAATTAGCCACATCCCCCCCTGCTTTCACATAACGATACCGGAACATCAATTGAGATGCGCAAATTCCCATCCATGAAATTGTTACAGAAATTCCTGCAATAGACATGAGTAAAACAAATACTGCATCTGCTTCCATCACGCCCGTTAATAAAGAAAGCAGCGAGAAAAGCATCGTAAAAACAAGTGCATTGAATGGCACTTTATTTTTCGTTAGTCGTCCAAATAGTTTTGGCGCCATTCCCTCTTTTGACATCGACCATAATAAACGTGTGGACGCATATAGACATGAGTTACCTACTGATAATATCGCCGTTAAAATAACAAAGTTCATAATGCCAGCTGCATATGGAACACCTGCTAAATTCATCAATGTGACAAATGGACTTTCCAATAGTCCAAGCTCCGATGAAGGGAATATCGCAGATAAAACAATAATAGAAGCAATATAGAAAACAATAATCCTAAAAAGAATTGTCTTTATTGCCCGAGGAATATTTTTTTCCGGACTTTCAGTTTCTCCTGCAGCAATACCAACAAGCTCAGAACCTTGATAAGAAAAGATAACATTCATCATTGTGACGAAGATGATTGAAATACCTGCCGGAAATAAACCAGACGGTGCTAAATTCGTAAAGTGTGGTGTCGGACGATCAGCTAACGGAATCATTCCAAAGATTGCTGCCACCCCTATAACGATAAATGCTATCACCGCAATGACTTTAATACTTGCAAACCAAAATTCCGCTTCCGCAAAGCCTCTTGTTGTTAATGCATTTAAAGTAAATAACAGGACCATAAATACGGCACACCAAATCCAAATAGGGACATGCGGGAACCAATGCTGCATCAAAATTCCCGCTGCTGTAAATTCCACCCCTGCTGTGGCAGCTGAGCCGACAAAATACATCCATCCTAAAGAAAATCCTGCTGAAGGACTGATAAAACGTGTTGCATAGGTTTGGAAAGAACCCGTTACAGGCATATAAACCGCTAATTCTCCAAGACAATTCATAACCATGTACAATATTAAGCCACCAAATAAATAACCAATTAATGCCCCTCCAGGACCTGCCTGATTAATTGTAAAGCCAACATTTAAAAATAGCCCTGTTCCAATAACTCCTCCGAGCGATAGCATTAATAAATGACGACTCTTCATTGAACGGTTTAATTGATGATCTTGCCGTTGTTCTCCTTTACTCATCATCCATCCCCACTCTCTAGTTGTAATCAATATATCGAATATTCTGATATCAATTCTACTAAAGTACCCAATCAATTTATCCTATTTGACTTCTTTCAGCGGGTGTCATGGAATTATGCCAAGTCATAATTGATATTGATTAGGTATTTTTTTATTGAACTAAAAACGTAATGACAAACAACTTAGCCCACCATCATGTTTTCTAAATTCCGACATTTCAAGCTCAATTGTTTGGTAGCCTAGATCATTTAATTTACGATTTGTTTCTGGATAGCCTGCTGGAAGAATGACATAATCATTTACTTGAATACAATTTGCAGAATACTCATCTTCTTTTGGAATAATAATTTTTTCATAAGACTCGAATGCAGGATGATCGATAAACTCCCCTGCTACTACCATACGATTTTCTCCAACATACGCGATGCCCGTCTTTAAATGGAAAAATTCTTTTAGCGGAACAATCGTTGCCTCATAGCCTTCTTTTTCTACGATTTCTTTAAATTGTCGAGCCCCTTCTTCATTTGTACGATCAGAGATGCCGACATAAAATTTCTTTTCTGCTTGCAATACATCTCCGCCATCAAGTGTTCCTGGGCCATCGATATAATATAATTTTTCATAGAACTTTTGAACTGCAGGTACGATCTCCTCAATCTCACGATTACGAGCTTCAGCCCCTGGATTTGAAATAATGGCAAATTCAGATGTTAAAACAGCCGTATCCTCGACGAATGTTGAATCTGGAAAGGCTTCATTCGCTCGAAGCTGTGTAACCTCCACTCCACATCTTTTTAAGGCCTCAACATATTTTTCATGCTGTTCAAATAATTTTTCTAAAATTGGTTTTCCTAAGTCGCTAGTCGTTAAACCATTTACATAACTATTTCCTGGGTTTTTTACAATTACATTTTTAAACATTTTACTTCATCTCCCTTTTTTCTCTTACTACTGGGCAGGTTAAACATGTTGGTCCACCTGTCCCTTTTATCGAAATTTCATTTCCTTTGTATTCATAAACTGTTACACCTGCATGAAGTAATTGTTGCTTGGTCATTGGATTTCCAATTGGGACAATACATACTCTAGGCGCAAGTGCTAGAACGTTACAGCCTAGCGCATCATATTCATCTTTCGGGACCTCAATTAATTGAATACCTCGGTCGATTAGAAGCTGACGAAAGAAAACTGGCATTAATCGTGAATGTACAACCGCTAAATCCTTATCTACCATACTAATGAAAGACATTAAGTGTAAACATTCTGCTTCACCTAAATCATGTGGTAGTTGCACAACAATGAATTCATCAACAAAATCCTTCGTCATGTCTTTTAGCTGACGAATAGCTTCATCATTCGTTCGATAGCCTCGACCTACAACAAGTGTACGATCATCAAGCCAAACAATATCGCCACCATCTGATACAGCCTCTCCAGTCAATTCTCCGATAACTGGAATACCCTTTTCCTGTAAAAACTCTTTATAAACAGCTGCTTCTGGCTGTCTTGATTTTTTGCCGGATTTTAAGATAATAGCACCATTTGGTGTGAATTTTACAGGATCATGCGCATACAGCGAATCAAGCCCTACTTCATCTGATTCTGGTAAAAAATCAATTTTTTCAACATACTTTTCTAGAATGCTCATAAATTGTGCATATTCTTTAAGAGCCTCATTATAGCTAGGTTCCGATAAGTAGTTAAATGTTTTCCATTCATCGCTAAGATATTCTTGGTTTCGGAAAGCATCTTTTGGATGTTTTACTATTACGTGTCTCAAAGGTGCATACATTGATGAACAATATTGCATTCCTTTCACCTCTTTTCCGCATAGTGGAAAACGTTTCCGTTAAGAGGAAAGTTTATATGAAAAATATATGTGCTTTAAGGTATAATGTCAATATATTTAGAAAAATTTATATATTCGTTCTTTTCAAAGGGAACAAAACAAATATCCACGATTATGTAGCTAGACGTAGACAATGAATAAAAATAAAATAAATGAAAGAGAGGTGGGGTATGAATGCAATTATTAGAACGAGCTATGACAATCGCTAAAGTTTTGGCTTCTGAAGCAAATGAAAACAGTTTGTCCATTTCAGAGCTTTCGGCAAAATGCAATTTACCACTTAGCACACTACATAGAATTTTAAAAGCGATGATTAAAGAGGGAATGATTGAACAAGACGATCAAACTAAACAATATCGTCTCGGTACAATATGGATGGAACTTGGCTTACAAGTGTATGATACGATGGACTACATTAGTAAAATTAGGCCCGAACTAGAACGTTTAGCAAGAGAAGTCGAGGAAAGCGTCTATTTAAGTAAGCCCGCTGGTTTAGATACAATTATCATTGAAAGAATTGACAGTACAACTAACCCGATTCGAATTTACGATCAGTTAGGTATTCGTATTCCGATGAATATCGGGGCTGCAAATAAAGCAATTTTAGCCACAATGCCTATTTCTCAAGCAAGGGAAATTATTGAACAGCTTATTCCTCATGAAGAAATCTCTGAATTAGAGTCACAGCTTGATCAAATAAGACTACAAGGGTTTGCCATTAGTCATGGGGAAAGAACAGCTGGAACATCCTCAATCGCAGTATCCATTGTAAATGGTTTCAATGAAATAGTCGGTGCAATAAGTATAGGTTTTGTTAGCTTTAACGTTTCAGCAGAACATACTAATACGCTTACAGAGCGTTTAGTGGAAACTGGTAAACGTATTTCCATGAAGCTTGGCTACCGAGGAAAATAAAACGAGATGGAAGTGGGTTTTCTTTATCCCCTACTGATTAAGAGGCTTCTCTAAACCAGGCGGGATAATTGAAAACTTCCAATTATTTCTCCTAATAATTGTTTCAACTAGGAATTTACACCCATTATTTAACAAGTGTTTTTAGACTGTAAAGGTTTTTTTCTTGAAAGGTTATGTGAAAACTATTGCACTGAACGTCATCGTATGTTAAATTATTATGGTATGTGAAATACCGAACTGAAATAATAATCTTTCAGCATTGACAGTAAGGAGGGAATACAACATGCCAAAACAATGTGTAATCACTGGGCGTAAAGCTCGTACTGGTAACAACCGTTCCCACGCTATGAACGCTAGCAAACGTTCTTGGGGTGCTAACCTTCAAAAAGTTCGTATCTTAGTAGACGGTAAACCAAAACGTGTATGGGTTTCTGCTCGTGCATTAAAATCAGGTAAAATCGAGCGCGTTTAATCGTCGCTTCCAAAAAATCGATTTCGCATTTGGCGCAAATCGATTTTTTTCTTTCTTAATAACGAGGCAAGCTCCAACCGCCTTTGTAAATATTTATTTAAATGTAAAAGATGTAATTAATCATCCTACTAGTGGATTGACCAACCATAAATACAATAAAATGACTAAGCCGCTAGCAATGACAAGGAAACGGAATTGCTAGCGGTTCTCTTTACATATAGCTATTTTCCCAAAGTTTGTTGCTGTTAAAATTAAAAGGCAGATTTAATCTACAAAACGTGTAAAGTAAGCCACAGTTAGTACAATAACTTATGAATTGAAAGGATGATGATTAGTATCGCCATCACTATTATCAAATATGAAAAAATGGATTTTTTGTCTTTTCTAAAACTTCGAATTTCATTAACAAGTAAATTTATTGCTATTAATATGAATGCAGTTTCTGTTAAATTATCGTAAATAAACCCAAGTATAGCTAGAAGTAATGCGACGATAGCAATAACGATTTGGATCTTATCTAACTTATTAAAAGTTTTTTGCATCCTTTCTCCTTTCCACCTTACTTTTGAACAATTTTACAACTAGAAGCAGTTACTTCTTGCATAAATAGCAACAATCTTTTCGAAAAACAGCCTTATATTTAGCTGTCCAGCTCAACAAATAGGCTTATTATCTGTAGAAAATAAGAATCTTCAACTTTTATCAGTTTTATGAGGAACATTTTATACAGAAAAACTTCTGGCAGCAATGAGATTGTCCATCTATTGTTACTGTCGCTTCGCTTTCGCACATAATACAGTTACTTTTGATGTTTCGTTTTATCATTATAAAGTGACATGCTAGAAGATACATACTATGTGAAGTGGTTGATCTTCGTTACGACTGGGCGACTCCTTGGGGATCAGCGATAGAGGAACGGAAATCAGCCCCTCGCTTTGCCGAAGAACCATATTTTTCACATTCCCAATTAATTTCATGGCACATTTATTTTTCTAAAACAGTAAAAAATCCGACTAGTATTAGTCGGATTTTTTTACTTTCTTATCTTTTTTGAAAATGTTGATACACGTACGCGTAATACTGCTTACAAATTTCGGCAGCTGGAATGTATATACTTTCAGGACTCTCTCCCCCTTACGCTAATCTATGCTTCTTATCATTAAACATATGCCTTGTGAGAAAGATATAGACCCTGAATTACCTATTATTTCATTACTTGTAAAGCGGGATGTACCAAGAGAAATTTCTTCATTTGTTGTTTCATATTTTACTTGCCTTAATGTCACATCTTTAATCGGCTCTTCATGTGCAAAGAAAGATAAATAACGATATTGCTTATCTGCTTCTATGATGTGCTTGCCTGGCATTAAAAATTGCAACATATTTGCATGATTAATAATCTTCAATACTACGTGCGGATACTCTTTTTGTAAACGATAAATCGAACGAACTGCCGCCTCATAATGATCTAAACGTCCACCCGTAACACCTGTAAGAACAATTTCTAGTGGTGTATAGGTCAAGGCTTTTAATAACGCTAAGTCCGTATCTGTTTCATCTTTTTCTTCTTGGAATCGTTGTCTATCATTTGTATGTGCCATCACCAGTTCGTATTCCTCTTTTGATAAAGAGTCAAAATCTCCTACTATGGCATGTGGTGTGATGCCTTGCTCGATTAAATATAGCGCTCCTCGATCAGCTCCGATAAATAATACATCACTTTGCTCTTTAAACGGACTAAATGAACAGAGTTCCTCTTTTGGTCCACCTGCACAAACAACGACTTTGGTCATCCTTGAATCGCTGCCTCACCAGCAGCTAAAATTTCTTGAAGTGCCGCTGTACGATCTTCTTTACTATAAATTGCTGAACCAGCTACAAAAATAGTTGCTCCTGCTTTTGCACAAGGAACAATAGTCTCTGCATTAATTCCACCATCGATTTCAATAGCAATATCAAGATTACGTTCTTTAATAATAGCTGCTAACGCTTCAATTTTTGGCACTACAGAATGAATGAATTTTTGCCCACCAAACCCTGGATTCACAGTCATGAACAACACCATATCAATATCCTCTAATATGTGTTGAATGGATTCTATTGGTGTATGTGGATTTAATACAACACCCGGTTTGACTCCAAATGAACGAATTAATTGGATTGTACGGTGTAAATGGCGGCAAGCTTCTACATGCACCGTAATATAGTCGGCCCCGGCTTTGGCGAATTGTTCAATATACTGATCAGGATTTTCGATCATTAAATGTACATCTAACGGTAAATCCGTTAAAGGACGAATGGCATCTAATACGATAGAGCCAAATGAAATATTTGGCACAAAATGACCATCCATAACATCGATATGAATAAGCTGTGCACCTGCTTTTTCTACTTCCTTAACTTCTTCTCCTAATTTAGCAAAGCTGGCTGCTAAAATTGATGGTGCTATTTGTATCATCATTAATACCTCGGCTTTCGATCCATAATTTCTTGTAAAAATTGTTCGTAGTGTTTATAGCGGTAGTCACGAATTTCCCCCGTCTCCACCGCTGCTTTTACTGCACATTTCGGTTCCTTCAAGTGTAAACAGCCTCTAAATTTACAATCATCTGCCATACGGGCCATTTCGGGGAAACATGCGCCTAATTCTTCTTTTTCTATTTCATCAAAATCAAATGAACTAAATCCTGGAGTATCTGCTAATAAACCGTCACATACTTCGATTAGTTCAACATGGCGAGTTGTATGTTTACCACGCCCTAAGCTTTGTGAAATAATGCCTGTTTTTAAATTTAAATCTGGAATCAATGTATTTAGTAGTGTAGATTTTCCAACTCCAGATTGCCCTGCTAATACGGAGGTTTTCTCCTTTAAAATAGGTTGTAGACGTTCAACTAATTCTTCCTCACCCTTATAGGTTTGTAGCACGGTATAACCCATACGCTCATAATCTGCTATATAGCCTTGCAATTCCTCACGTCCATGGTCTTCTAGCAGATCCATCTTTGTTAAACAAATAATCGGATGAACATGAAATGACTCTAAAACAACTAAGAAACGATCGAGTAAAATTGTATTAAAATTAGGTTCTTTTACAGAAAACACAAGAATGCCTTGATCAATATTGGCTATAGGGGGACGTACTAATTCATTTTGGCGTTCCATAATTTTTTGAATAGTACCGTCCGAGCCTTTTGTTTCTAGAGTATATTCTACGATGTCGCCAACGAGTGGGGATTCCCCACGATTGCGAAATACCCCACGTCCTCGACATTGAATTAGTTCTTCTCCATCATATACATAGTAATAACCGCTTAATGCTTTACGAATTTGGCCTTGCGCCATCCAATTCCCCCTTATTTGACATCATCGTAGTTGAATGTTTCTTCAGCAATAATTTCTGAATCACGAATAATTTTATAGGCTGCATCCTGACCATCTGCAATAACAAGCTGGATTCGGTGCTCTTGATCAGCCGTAATAGTAAATGTTTCAACTGTTGTTAACGTTTTATGGTTTTTATCTTGAATATCAATTCGAATAGTTTGCTCTAAACCTTCCTCATTTGGTTTATATTCAATTTTCACAGTTTTCACCCAAGTTTTATCAGGCCTTGCTGCAGGTCCTTTACTTAAAATAACAGGGATTGCAGTACCCGCTTCAACCTGCGTTCCTGCTCTTGTCAATTGTGATTTAACACTTCCAGCTGGTATTGTATCATCATTTTCTTCACGAACAATACGCCATGTCAAGCCTTCTCTTCTTACATACTCATCCATTTGAGCTTTAGTGTAATTCACAACATCATCTACGGTGATCATTTTTACACCTGCGCTTACCGTAAATTTCATTATCGTATTCTTAGCGACTACCTCTTCTTGTGGTGCTGGCTCTTGTTCAATAATTCGTCCTTCAGGCTCTTTTGAATTCACATAGCTAACTTCAGAATCTAAAAATTTATCCTTTAGCATTGATTGAACTTGGCTGATTTGCTGGCCTCTATAATCTTCCACTTTCGTCGTTTCTATCCCAAGACTCACGATTAAGTCTACTTCTGTGCCTTTTACACGCTCCGTACCCTCTGTAGGGTCAGTTTCTATAACCTTATCCTTTTCGACGTCCTCGTCATAACGCTCCTGCGGCGACTGACCAACCGTAAAGCCTTCAGCCTCTAATTTCTTAGTAGCTTCTTCAACTGTCATATTAGCAACACTAGGTACAGGTATCTTTTTGGGGTTAAATGCATCTGTTCCAAAAAAAACGAATAGGAAAATGGCGATGGCTACTATTGCTAACCCAGCAAAAACTATTGGCCATTTTTTCTTTTTCTTTTTCTTTACAGGTACTGTTTTTTCAACAGGCTTCTTCGCTTCGGGTTTCGGCGTTGAATGTAGAATTGGTTCGATTGCCCTTGTCTGCATTAAATCTTCGTCTTGACGTGCAATTGGTTCTTTTATAATCGGAATAGCCTTTGTCACATCATTATCTACCGGTATAACAAACTTCGGTTCATTCATACGATTCGGCGATAAAACTGTTTCTAAATCTGCTTGCATTTCCTCTACAGTCGAATAACGGTGAGAAGCATCCTTTGCTGTAGCTTTTAGCACAACATTTTCCACACTTTGTGGAATTGTAGCATCAAAGGCACGAACTGATGGCGTCTCTGATTGTAAATGTTTAAGCGCGATAGAAATAGCTGACTCGCCTGAAAATGGCAATTCCCCCGTTAACAATTCATATAAAACGATGCCAAGTGCATAAATATCAGATCGGTTTGTTGCCGTACCACCACGAGCCTGCTCCGGTGATAAATAATGCACTGTTCCAAGCACGGAGTTCGTTTGTGTAAATGATGTTGCACTAAGCGTCATCGCTATACCAAAATCAGTTATTTTCACATTCCCTTCCGCATCCATTAAAATATTTTGGGGTTTAATGTCACGGTGGATAATATGATTTTCATGGGCATTGGCAATTGCTGACGTTAACTGCTTCATAATATGCACACATCTGGCAGGAGAAATTGGTGCAAATTCCTGTATGTACTGCTTTAATGTTTTTCCTTGGACATACTCCATCACTATATAATGTAGATCACCATCATCACCTACATCATAAACACTAACGATATTCGGATGTGTAAGGCTTGTAGCAGAAAGTGCTTCACGTTGGAAACGGCGATACAATTCATCCTCATTGGTAAAATCATAGCGCAATATTTTGATCGCTACATCACGGTTTAAAATCATGTCATGCGCTAAATAAACATTAGACATACCACCGCCACCAATAAGACCTATAATTTTATAGCGGTCACTAATTCGTTTACCTACAAGCATACTTACACCTCCTCATCTTGCCTTGTGAGTAGCACGAGGGAGATGTTGTCTTCCCCCCCGCTTGCATTTGCTAATTCCACAAGTTTTCGTCCTTTTTCTTCTACTGAATCTGGATACGTAATAATTGATGCCATTTCATACACTGTAAGTTTATTGCTTAAACCGTCAGAGCAAATGAGTAAATACGATTCTGATGCTAAATCAACTTCATAAAAGTCTGGTTCAATCGTTTCTTCTGTACCAACAGCTTTTAAGATGAAATTTTTCTTAGGATGCGTTAACGCTTCCTCTTCACTAATTTCACCATTTTCAACCAGAACATTTACATAGGAGTGATCTCTTGTTATTTGTTGTGCACCATCCTCAAAGAAATAATACACACGACTATCACCAACATGTGCGATAAAGCAATGATTTTTTTCAATTAACACTGCAATAAACGTCGTGCCCATTCCTTTACAGTCTTCATGTGATAAAGAATAGTCATATATACTTTTATTCAATTGCTTGACTGCTTGTAATAACCACTCTTTTTTTGATGTTGTTGACGCAAAACGATGTGCCTCTGCCTGTAAAAAAACGGTTTCCATCTGTTTCATCGCCATATCACTCGCTACATCGCCAGCATTATGACCACCCATGCCGTCCGCTACAAGTGCTAGTGCAAACCCGTCTTGACGATTAAAAAATCCCGCACGGTCTTCATTAATTGCCCGTTTTAACCCAATATCACTTTCGACTGTGTATTCCAACACTGGTCACCTCGTCTCTTCAGATCTCTCTTGCGCACGTAATTGACCACACGCTGCTGCAATATCAGCACCTTGCTCTCGGCGGATCGTTACGTTAATACCATTCTTCTTTAATGTTTTTTCAAAGGCAAAAATTTGACTTCGAGATGTACGAACATAATCACGTTCTGGTACATAGTTTACAGGAATTAAGTTCACGTGGCATTTAATTCCTTTTATTAAAGCAGATAATTCTTCTGCAATTTCAACTGAATCATTTTCACCAGACATTAAACCATACTCAAAAGTAACACGTCTGCCTGTTTTTTTAGTATAGTATTGAACGGCTTCCATTAATTCATCTAACTTATAAGCACGTGCAATTGGCATTAGTTTTTGACGATCCTCTTGGTTTGGTGCGTGTAAGGAAACCGCAAAGTTAATTTGTAGCTGTTCATCAGCAAATTCATAAATTTTCGGAACTATTCCTGATGTTGATACAGTGATGTGACGAGCACCAATGTTTAACCCTTTTTCATGGTTGATGACTTTTAAGAAGTTCATCATCGCATCATAATTATCGAAAGGTTCTCCAATACCCATAATGACGATATGTGATACACGTTGGTCCACTTCATCTAAAGTCTGCTGTACTTTTACAACTTGCTCCACGATTTCCCCTGCTAATAAGTGTCGCTTTAAACCACCTAAAGTTGAGGCACAAAACGTACAGCCAATTCGGCAGCCTACTTGTGTTGTTACACAAACAGAGTTCCCATATTCATGACGCATTAATACAGTTTCAATAGAATAGCCGTCTTGTAATTGGAATAAAAACTTGATTGTACCATCTTTAGATTCCTGTTTAATAATTGTTGATAATGTCGTTAATGAAAAACTTGCTTCAAGCTTGTCACGTAATCCTTTTGAAAGGTTAGACATCTCTTCAAACGTTTTAACACGTTTATTATAAAGCCAATCAAAAATTTGTGCTGCACGGAACGGTTTTTCACCATTTTCCTTTAACCATTCTTCTAGTTTTTTCGGCTGTAATGAGTATACCGATTCCTTTAAATTTGGTTTTTCTTTTTTTGCGCGTCGAACAGGCTTGTCTTCTGCTTCTTCAACTAAGTCGCTTATACGCTCATTAAATTTCTCTTGATCCACCATTAGTTGGATTCTCCTTTTTTACGAAAGGCGGCAACGAAGAAACCGTCACTGCCAAAGTCTTGTGGAAAGACTTGAAGCATGCCATTTGCTTGCTTTTCCGCTAATTTTGTTGGTAAAGATTCTAGTTGTATAGCTTCCATTTCTGGATGCGTTGATAAAAAGGCCTCTACAGTACCTTCATTCTCTCTTTTATCTACTGTACATGTACTGTACACAAGCTTGCCATCTATTTTCAATACTTTTGTTGCAGCATCTAATAGCGCCAATTGTATTTTTTGAAGGTTTTCTAAATCTTCTTCACGTTTTGTATATTTAATATCTGGCTTGCGGCGCATAACACCTAAACCACTACAAGGGGCATCGACTAAAATAGCGTCGTATGATTCTAGTTGTAGAAAATCCGGTGCCTTACGTCCGTCAATAGGAGCAGTCTCTACTATATCAATCCCTAGACGATCCGTATTATGGTCGATTAAATCTAATTTATGAGGGTGAAGGTCGGTCGCTAAAATCGAACCTTCATTCTTCATAATCTCAGCTATATGTGTAGTTTTTCCGCCCGGCGCTGCACACATATCTAAAACGCGCATGCCAGGAGATGGATTTAACACATTTGCTGGAATCATGGAGCTTTCATCCTGAATAGTAATAAGCCCTTCTTGGAAAGCCTTTGTTCTAGCTGGCTGACCATTTGTTACATGTAAGCATTCAGGCATTAGATCGCTTTTTTTCGCTGTTAAACCTTCCGCTTCTATACTGGCAATCGCTTGATCGACGCTTGCTTTCGTCGTATTTACACGGACAGTTTGCACTGGAGGTATATTATTTTCATGTAACATTTGAGCCGCTACTTCAATACCATAGTTATCGGCAAAGCGTTGTACTAACCACTCCGGATGACTCGTTTCAATAGCAAGGCGCTCAATCGGATCTTTAATGTCATCAGTAGAAGCTACACCTTGACGTAAAATAGATCGTAAAATACCATTGACCATTGAAGCTATCCCTTTGTGACCTCGACGCTTAGCAATTTCGACAGCCTCATTCACCGCAGCATGAGGTGGTATACGTGTTAAATAATGCATTTGATATAAAGATAAACGTAAAAGCCAGCGCACCCAATGATCTACTGAACCACGAATAAATGGCTCTAAATAGTAATCAAGTGTCATTTTATATTGGAGAGTGCCATACGTAATTTCTGTTAAAAGCGCACGATCCTTCGCTTCAATTTTATGTCGCTTAATCGTTTCGTTTAAAAGCAAATTACTATAGGCTTGATTTTTATCTACTGCTAACAGAATAGAAAGTGCGGCGTCACGCACATTTCCATCCCAAATTACTACACTTTTTTTACTCATTTAAATTGGTCCCCAATCTGTAATTTAGAACCTGTACCACGTAAATAATCCTCTGCTGTCATACGTTTTTTACCAGCTGGTTGTACATCATACAGGGCAAGTGTTGTACCATTTCCTGAAGCAACTTCAAAATGATCCTTTGAAATCGCAACGACTGTGCCAGGAACAGTATCATGCTTTGAGTTACCAACCTGTGCCCACCAAATTTTAAAGTTGCCATCTTCAAATGTTGTATAGGCAACTGGCCACGGGTGAAGACCACGCACTTGATTGTATAAAGTAGTAGCATCCTTTGTCCAATCGATACGTTCTTGCTCACGTGAAATATTGCTTGCAAAGGTTACTTGTGCTTCATCTTGCACTGTACGGTTATTTGTTCCATTTATAATAGAAGGAAGTGTAGCTTTTAATAAATCAGAGCCTACAGCACTTAGTTTATCAAATAGTCCACCTGTATGATCTTCCTGTTCAATTGGGATAGCCTTTTGGGAAATGATATCACCAGCATCTAGCTTTTGCGCCATATACATAATCGTTACACCTGTTTCTTTTTCACCATCAATAACCGCTTGGTGAATAGGTGCCCCACCACGATACTTCGGTAAAAGTGACGCATGGACATTAATACAACCAAGCGGTGGTGCATCTAGCAATTCTTTCGGTAAAATTTGTCCAAAAGCAGCTGTTACGACTAAGTCTGGCTGTAAATCAATAATTTGCTGTAATTCTTCAGAACCACGTAGCTTTTCAGGCTGAATAACAGGTAAACCTAACTCCATCGCTGCTGCTTTTACAGGAGGTGGTGTTAACACACGCTTGCGCCCAACTGGACGATCTGGTTGTGTAACTACAGCTTTAATATCAAAACCTTCATGATGTAGCATACGCAAAATTGGCGCGGAGAAATCAGGTGTCCCCATAAAAATAATTGAAGTCATATTATTCCTCCTCTTCAGCGTACATTGCTTCAAGCTCTTCTTCAGTTAAAATGCGTTTAATTTTCGAATCAAATAGCACGCCATCTAAATGGTCGATTTCATGTAAAATTGCTCGTGCATCAAAGCCTCCCGCTTCTAACTCATATACACGCCCTTCACGATCACATGCTTCAATCTTCACATAATCAGGTCGTTCAACTTCACCGTATAATCCCGGGAAGCTTAAGCAGCCTTCAATATCTACTTCAGCTCCATCCGTTTCAATAACAGTTGGATTAATCATTTCTAAAACATCTCGTTCTTCGCCAAGCTCGACAATTGCAACACGTAATCCTACATTTATTTGAGGTGCTGCAATACCAACGCCATCGTATTCAACCATTGTGTCATATAAATCATCTAGTAATGTAATAATTTCTTCATTAATTTCTGTTACTTCCGCGCATGGTGTTGATAATACCTTTGCTGGATGTTCTACAACTTTTTTAATTGCCATGTTATGTTCCTCATTTCTATATTTAAGGCTTATTCTTTATCTAATTGTAACGCTACATCATAATGTGGGGTTGATTTCCGTTCCGGCTAGGCGCTTTGTTGCTGCCGCTTCGCTTCGTTGCAGGGTCTCGGGCCGACAGATGTTTTTTGCGCGAAAGCGTATTGCTAACGTAGCGGCGGCAGCAGGATGTTGGTCACGGAGGCGTTATCACAGGATGTGATGCTCTTAGCCTCCGTTCCTCTATCGCTAATCCCCGAGGAGTCGCCCAGCCTCCACTCAACTTATCCCCATGACATACGTTTCAACAAAAAGCTATGCTCAAATTTAGGCGATTTTGAATCATTTTATATAGTTGACGGATCTAAATCTACCGTCATTAAAATACCCTGTTTTATCCATTCCGAGCGATACATGGCAAGAAGCCGTTGTAATACTGGAATGAGATTTGGTTCAATTTTATATTTTATCAAACATTGATAACGATATCTATTTTGGAGACGGCTGATGCTAGCAGTCGTTGGACCTATAATGGCAACTCGGTCTGATAAATTTACCTTTAGCCAATCTGCCGCACGTCCAGCATACTCTGCAGCCATCATGACATCTTCATGAGATATTTGAACAAGCGCTACATAATAATACGGTGGATAGCTAGAGCGACGACGTAAAAACATTTCACGTTCGTAAAACGGTTCGTAATCTTGAATTTTTGCCAACTCAATTGCATAATGCTCTGGTGTATACGATTGAATAATAACCTCACCATGCTTATCATGACGTCCCGCTCTACCACTAACCTGCGTTAATAGCTGGAATGTACGCTCTGCTGCACGGTAATCGGGCAGATGCAGAGATGTATCAGCACTAAGTACACCAACAAGCGTAATATTAGGAAAATCAAGACCTTTAGCAATCATTTGCGTACCTAATAAAATATCTGCCTGTCCTTCCCCAAACGCCTGCAAAATTTCTTCATGTGCACCTTTTTGCTTGGTTGTATCAACATCCATTCGGAGAACCCTTGCCTCAGGAAATAGCTTATAAATTTCTTCCTCGACTTTTTGCGTTCCCGTTCCAAAATAACGTATATGCTCACTCTGGCATTGTGGACATATTTGAGGAACACGCTCGTCATAACCGCAATAATGACATTTTAATTTCTCTGTTGTCCGATGATATGTTAACGAGATGTCACAGTTCGGACATTGTACAACCGTTCCACAATCACGACAAAGCACAAAAGAAGAATAGCCACGACGATTTAAAAACATGACCATCTGTTCATTTTTCTCTAGTCTTACACGTATTGCATCAACAAGTTGCTCGGAAAACATGGAACGATTTCCATTTTGAAGCTCCTCTCGCATATCCGCAATAAAAACTGTCGGTAATGCTTGATGCAAAGCACGTTGTTTTAATGATAGCAATCCATACACGCCCTTCTTTGCTCTCGCAAATGATTCCAGTCCAGGCGTTGCACTGCCTAAAATAACAGGACATTTGTAAAATTCACTTCGCCATATTGCCACATCTCTAGCGTGATAACGTGGGGAATCTTCTTGCTTGTATGTTGTTTCATGCTCTTCATCTAAAATGATAAGACCTATATTTGTAAAAGGTGCGAAAATTGCCGAACGAGCTCCAACAACAACGCTTACCTTACCTTGTTGAATTTTACGCCATTCATCATACTTTTCACCGACAGATAAGCCACTATGCATGACAGCTACCATCTCACCAAAACGACTACGAAAACGCTCTGTCATTTGAGGTGTTAATGATATTTCAGGTACTAGCATAATGGCTTCCTTACCTTCATCTAACACCTTTTGAATTGCTTGCAAATAAATCTCCGTTTTACCACTCCCGGTAACGCCGTGTAGTAAAAAAGTTTTCGCAGTTTGTTCTTCCATCGATCCAGTAATAGCCTTTAATGCTATGTGCTGCTCTTCCGTCAATTGTAAAGATTGAGTACGAGAAACCTCCTTCGTAAAGGGATCTCGATACACCTCTTCTTGTATAAAGTGAGCGGCTCCTTTTTCGATAACTGACTGTAATACCGTGGAAGATGCACCTGTTTCCTCGTAGATTTTTTGCGGCAAAAGAACCTCTCCAAGGTGTTTGCCCATCCATTCAATCAACTGGCGCTGTTTGGCTGCTCTCGTTGCACCTTCCATAGCCTTGTCGATATCTTGCTGAAGATCGGAAATTTTGACCATACGCACTTCTTTTACATTTCCTTGCTGCTTCACAACATTTTCAATTTTTACGATTTTATCAGTTATAAGCTGCTTTAATAAAGGAAGTAATTCAGCACGTTCGAATTCTTTGAAATTAACCTGTTGTCGCTTGCCAAAAATAGCATTAACCTCATCTGGTAAAACATCTTTTTCCGCTTGTAGCGTGATGATTTTTTCATACTTCGCCCGAAGCGCTGACGGAAGCATAACCTGTAAGGCATCAATTTCATAGCAAATCGTTTCGTTTTTCAGCCATTTAGCCATTAACAGCATTTCTTCGGTCAATACAGGCTCAATATCTAAAATTTGTGCAATAGACTTTATTTTGTTAGATGGTACATCTGTTTCATTTTTTAATCCGACTACAAAGCCGAGAACATTTCTTGGCCCAAACGGTACTTTTACACGACAGCCCATCTCTATAACATGTGCCCATTCTGTAGGAACTTCATAGTCAAACGGACGATCTACATGGTAAGTCGAAACATCCACTATAACTTCTGCAATCAAAAAACTCATTGCCTCTCACCCTGTAATATATATGTCCAAAATGCTTGGGCAAATTGCTTGGCATCTGTCGCATCCCACATTTGACCATTTACTTCTGCCGTGTCACTAAAATCAATCCACTTGTCTGACATAATTGTTACCATCGGTTCACCTATAACCTTTTGTCCAAAAGTTATTGCGGTCATTCCTTCTACGGATAATATCGGTGCCTCTTCAGTTGTAGGCGTATTTGCTGCATGGATAAAAAATGCGGATTGATATTGTTTTTTATACTCCTCAAGCTGTTCAAAAAGCTTATACACGCTTGTTGCTTTCTCATCTAGTAGGATTACATTTGCTCCAAGTGCTTGTGCCTCTTTAGCTATCGCCTGTCCAATTCTACTATTCGACTGTGTGCTAATAACATGACGCTCATCTAATGGTACATAAAACGCTCCAGCTGTGACCACTACTGTTTTACTAGCTAACGGCTTTGCTTTCTCTGAAAAAAAATCTTGAACGATTGCTGTTATTTTTTCAGGTTCTTCTAAACGACCTTTACCAACATAGCCACATGCCAAAAATCCTTCTGAAGGCTCAATAAATTGATAGCCATCAGATTGTAGCTGAGCCAAATTCCGTTTTACCGCTGGATGGTCATACATATGTACATTCATCGCAGGTGCAAGCCATACAGGAGCAGTTGCTGCAAGCAAGGTCGTCGTTACCATATCGTCCGCAATTCCATTTGCCAGCTTCCCTATAACATTTGCAGTAGCTGGTGCAACTAAAATTAAATCTGCCCAATCTGCCAAATCAATATGGGCAATAACACTTGAATCCTTTTCATCAAAAGTATCGAAAAAAACATCATTTTTGGACATAACTTGAAAGCTCAATGGATTTACAAATTGTCTTGCTGATGCTGTCATGATGACCTTTACATTTGCCCCAGCCTGAGATAGCTTGCTAACTAGAGCGACAGCCTTATAAACCGCTATACCACCTGAAACACAAAGTAAAATATTTTTATTCATGCACAATCGTCCTTTCAAATGATAAGCTCCCAAAGGAAAATTCCTCGGGAGCTCTCGGCATTCTGTATAATCAAAAATCCACTGCAGACGTTAACATTTTCGCAAAAGCTTATTTACATTAATGTTAGATTTCGTCTTCGTACACAGTTGACTCATCCTGTGATACCTTCGTAAGTACACCTGCCGCTACTTCTTCAAGTGCTTTCCCTACGTACTTATGAGAAACATACTTGTGTAAACGTTCAGTGTCTTGTTCCTCTTGCATTTGACGAGCACGTTTAGATGCTAAACTTACTAACGAGTATTTTGAATCGATTTCTTTTTTTAATGTATCTACTGATGGGTATAACATAGATTTATTCTCCTCTCAACATTGACAAATATCTTTTTTCAACACGTTCTCTACGACAATGCTCGGCTTTAATAATCGCATTTATACGATCACAAGCATTTGTCACTTCATCATTTTCAACTACGTAATCATAAAGGCTCATCATCTCAAGCTCTTCACTTGCAGTTGCTATACGTTTTGCAATAACCTCTGCTGTTTCCGTCCCACGACCAACTAAACGGTCCTTTAATTCCGTTAAGCTTGGTGGGGCTAAGAAAATAAATAAGGCATCTGGTGCCTTTTGGCGGATTTGTGCAGCACCTTGCACTTCGATTTCCAAAAACACATCACGCCCTGCATCCAGTGTTTCATTTACGTAGGCTAACGGTGTTCCGTAATAATTCCCTACAAATTCAGCATGCTCCAATAAGCCACCCTGTTCAATCAACGTTTCAAATTCTTCACGCTTCTTGAAAAAATAGTCTACACCATCTACTTCACCTTCGCGAGGATTTCGTGTTGTCATCGAGATGGAATACTCATAATTCGTATTCGGCTGAGAAAATAATTCTTTTCGCACTGTCCCTTTACCTACACCAGATGGGCCAGACAGAACAATTAATAATCCACGTTCTTTTATCATTTATTCTCTATATCTCCCTTAATTTATAACAGATACATGCAAGCTATTCGATATTTTGAACTTGCTCGCGCATCTTTTCTAAAATTGTTTTCGCCTGAACTACCGCAATGGCCGCCTCTGTTGATTGATTTTTTGACCCAATCGTATTGATCTCGCGGTGTATTTCCTGCATTAAAAAGTCTAATTTACGGCCAACCGAAATCGTTTCTTGTAATGTTTCTTCTAGTTGATTAAAGTGACTATCTAATCGGTCCAACTCTTCGGTGATGTCCACACGTTCTGCAAATATCGCTACTTCGGCAAGTAGGCGATCTTCTAACAATGCTCCGTTCGCCACTTCAGTAACTCGTTCCAATAATCGGGTACGATATTTTTCTACAGCTAGGGAAGCACAAGAACGAATCTGGTTCACTTGTTCTTTTAACTGTTCTTTATATTGTACAACAACATCATGCAATTCTTGCCCTTCACGCTCACGCATTTGAATGAGCTGTTCCAGTGCTTGCATAATAGCCTTTTCAACAACACAAAGTAAATCCTCAGGTGTAAGCTGTGGCTTTTCCTGTACAAGCGCTTGTTCAAGCGATAGTAGCTCTTGCATCGTCCATTTTTCTTCTAGTGGTACTTTATTTGCTAATTGCTCTTTTGCCTTACGATACGCTTCAATTAATGACCAATTAATTTCAATAGATTGCTCGACGTTATCTAAGTCCTTAACATAAACCATCACATCAATTTTGCCACGTGACAAAGCTTTCGAAATTAATTTCTTTGCGAAAATTTCTGCTTCAAGCCATTCTTTCGGGAATTTCGCATTAATTTCTAAAAATCGATGGTTGACCGAGCGCATTTCTACTGTTAATTGAAAGTCTCTTGTTGTTGTGACACCTCTGCCAAAACCAGTCATACTACGCACCAAGGTTCGTCACACCCTTCTTTGCATACTGGGATTATTATAACATAAGCTCTGTCATTTATGACGTAAAAAAATAGATCAATTTCGCCTTGGCGCAATTGTTGCTGTCGCTTCGCTTTCGCACAGATAAACAATGCGTCCGTATTTTGTATTGTGCCCAGGCCTGCACGACGCAGGTCAGTTAGCCGTTTTCGCAGGATGCGAAGGTTTTAGGCTAACATCCTTTATTCATTCCTTTCAATATCCGTGACATCCGCCGGAGGCTCTATCTTCATTCAGCAAGTAGTTTTTTTGTAGCGAAAGCGAAGCGTCAGCTACAGGTGTTTGGACTTTCACTGAAAAGGAACCACATCCGCATTCATCTCACCGCCTTCAGAGGTGAGAATTTTCTGCTGAATGAAGATAGAGCAAAAGCTAATTCTACCACAATTGAAGCTATATTTTAATATTCACCTAAAAAATGCTATGATAAACATAAGAAAAAACTCATTAGCAAAGCTTAGAGATGGCATTTGTTAAAATGTATGCCATGTCTAGAAGTTGATTAAAGTGAAGAACAGGCGACTCCTCAGGGATCGGCGATAGAGGAACGCGAGTGAAGCGGCTCATCGGACGCCCCCAGGAAGCTCTGCGCGAAAGCGTAGCGGCAAGCTGGAACGGAAATCAACCACACAACATGGTAGAAAAGCCTGCTACTCTATAGCAGTGACTACTACACGAAATTTAGAGTGCAAAGCTAATACACCATTAAAATAATAAATACGAAAGACCAAGGATGCTTATATCGTTGGAAAGAGGAATTCACATGGCATTTGACGGCTTATTTACTTATTCAATGACAGCCGACCTACAACAATTAGTAACAGGTCGAATTACTAAAATACATCAACCAAACGCTCAAGAGGTTGTTCTACATATTCGTGCAAACGGAAGCAATCATAAATTACTTTTTTCGATTCATTCTTCATACGCACGTGTTCACCTTACTGAGCATTCTATTGAAAATCCAGCAGAACCCCCAATGTTTTGTATGCTGTTGAGAAAGCATATAGAGGGTGGTTTTATTTCTTCTATTAAACAGCACGATTTTGATCGTATTATAATAGTAGAAATCGAAAGTAAAAATGAAATTGGCGACCCAATTGTAAGGGAGTTACATGCTGAAATTATGGGCCGTCACAGTAACCTATTATTAATAGATAAAGAGCAGGGAAAAATAGTCGACAGCTTAAAGCATTTACCACCATCCGTAAATAGCTTCCGTACAGTATTACCTGGTCAACCTTATATCGCACCACCCGCACAAAATAAATGGCACCCTTTAGCAGTATCCGACGAACAAATTACACTATTTTTCTCAGAACCAAAAACGGCTAAGGAAATTGTTTCACAATTTACAGGTTTCTCACCTATACATGCTGAGGAATTATTATTCAGATTTACAGACACAGATGATCGTGTAATTTGCTTTAAAAATTTTATAGCTTCCTTTACTAATGGTGAGGCAAAGCCAATGTATGTAGTCGCTAATAATAAAACTTACTTCTCCCCAATCGCTCTAACTCATTTACAAGGAGATGTAACGATTTATCCGAATGTCCATGAGCTACTTGACCGCGTATTCTTTGCTCGAGCTGAGCGTGATCGTGTCAAACAGCAGGCTGGTGATTTGGAACGATGGTTGCAAAATGAAATTGACAAACTTATATTAAAAACTAAAAAGTTAAATAAAGACTACGAACGCGCATCAAAGTTAGATCAGTTCCAATTATATGGGGAGTTACTGATGGCGAATGTTTACGCGTTTGAAAAAGGTGTAAAGGAAGTAACTGTCACTAACTATTATAGCGAATCTGGAGATGAAGAAATCACCATTCCAGTGAGTGAACGTAAAACACCTATTGAAAATGCTCAAAGCTATTACACTAAATACACAAAAGCAAAAAATGCCCTTATTATGGTACAAGAACAGTTAGAAAAAACGAAGGAAGAAATAGCTTATTTTGAAATGCTTGCTCAGCAAGTACAACAAGCTGCTCCTGGAGATATTGAAGAAATTCGCGAAGAATTAGCAGAACAAGGTTACTTGAAATTACGTCATGCAAGAAAAAAGAAAAAACAAACGAAACCAGAGCCTGAACGTTATGTCTCTTCTACAGGTGTAGCGATTTCTGTTGGGAAAAATAACAAACAAAATGACATGCTTACATTTAAAATTGCTAAGCGTACAGATACCTGGTTGCATACGAAGGATATTCCTGGCTCACATGTTGTCATCCATACAAGTGAACCTGACGAAACAACATTACGAGAAGCCGCAACGCTTGCTGCCTATTTTTCAAAAGCAAGAGACTCTTCCTCTGTTCCAGTAGATTACACAGAAATACGTCAAGTAAAAAAACCAAATGGTGCTAAACCTGGTTTTGTTATTTACTTTGAACAAAAAACTTTATACATCGATCCAGATGAAGCTGTCATTTTACAATTAAAAAAACAGTCTTAATAGTTGGAATACGATACGAATTGTATCGTATTCCTTTTTAATGGCGATGTCCACGTAATCTGGACTATACATCTATTAATTCCCCTTTTAACTTGATTGACTTTATAGCTATTGTTTCCTATTATAATAACGCTAAAAAAACTCGTGAATAATCCGAACTGTTTATTCCGAGCGTTATTGACTTCCTCCTCTCTTAATGGCTAAATTTAAATAAACTATAAATGGTATTTTAGAAAGGGCGTATTTCTATGTCTGTAGGTAAAAAATTAAGCTTTGGATTTATCACCATCATCCTGACCTTAATTATTTCATTAGTAATTATGTTTATTCAATTCTCAAATATTGATAAGAAGGTAGAAAATGCGCTAGAAAATCGTGTAGCTCTAGTAGAATTAGCTAATAATATTCAAACTGCTCGAGCAATGCAAGGTCTTTACATTCGGGCAATACTCATCGAAGACTCAGCAGCTAATAAAGATAACTTTACAAAGTATGCTAAAATGCTAGATTCGTATGTAATTGAGACGATGGAAAAATCTGATTCATCCGAAATGGAGACTTATGCAAAAGATTTAAATACATATAATGAAGCTTTTAACAAAGCCGCTGAAGAAGCACTAGCACTTTATGATGCCAAAAAATTAAAAGAAGCAATACAAAAAGTTAATGGCGATGTCCAACAAGCAAATACAGGTTTGTTAGCAGTATCAGAGAAAATTGTAAGTTATCAAAAAAATCAACTTGATATTGTCACGAAAGAATCTAAAGAAGCAGTATCAAATTCACAAATAATCTCAATCATTGCTATCATCATTGGTGTAATACTTGGAATATCCTTAATGTTTTATGTACAGCGTACAATTTCACGACCTTTAAAATCCGTCGTTCTTGCTGCCAATAATATTGCGAATGGTGAATTATATCATCAAGATATTTCCCATCAATCTAAAGATGAAATTGGACAGCTATCTACAGCATTTAACGTAATGAAAAGTAGCCTACGAGGTTTATTAACACATATTCAAGGTAATGCGGAACATTTATCAGCTTCTGCGGAAGAACTATCCGCTTCTATCGAAGAGATTTCTGCTTCTGCTGATGAAATTACTGTACGAATTAACGGGACGGCAAATACGGCATCTACTGCTACAATTGCTGCCAATGAGAGTGCACATGCTATGGATGAAACAGCCGTAGGTGTACAGCGAATAGCAGAGGCTACTCAACAACTCCACCAAAACGCAGTGACAACAACTGAATTGGCGAATAACGGTAATAGTACAGTTGATGAGGCTCAACAACAAATGAACGTGATTTATGATTCTACACAAACGATTAACAATCTCGTTCAAAAATTAAGTAAGCAATCAGAAGAAATAGGCAATATTACTACAGTCATTACAGCCATTACAGATCAAACGAATTTATTAGCGTTAAACGCTGCAATCGAAGCGGCACGTGCAGGTGAACATGGCAAAGGCTTCGCTGTCGTAGCTGACGAAGTTCGCAAGCTAGCAGAAGAATCAAAGCAATCAGCCAATCAAATTGTTACCTTAACACAAGAAATCCAGGAAGATACCCAAAATGTAGAAAAAGCTGTCGAAGATGGGCTACAATCTGTTACAGATGGTGTAAAAATCATTGGGGATGCTGGCAACTCTTTTGAAGCAATCGTAAAAGCGATCAATATGATGACAAATCAAATAGAAGACATTTCAGCTACTTCTGAAGAAATCTCTGCAAGCGCTGAGCAAGTAGCAGCTTCTGTTTCAGAAATTGCTCATGGTGCTTCTTCTAGTGCTGCTAATACACAGATCATAGCCGAAGCTAGTGAAGAACAAGCAGCAACAATGCAACAAATAAATCACGTTGCTACAGATTTAAGTGAAAAATCCTCAGACTTACAAACCCAAATTAATCAGTTTAAGCTTTAAAAATTCAAGCAGAGAGTTCTTTATTCTCTGCTTGTTTTTGTCCCTAGTTCGCATTTCTGATCAAAAGCGTGAGTGTAACGAGAGGACAACAGTAGAGACTAATATCGCTTAGCACTTAGGTAACCCCCTACTTACTTAAGAAATCGTCCACCTATAACTGTTGATTCTAATTACTTCACTGTTTATTTTTAGGAAAATCTCCATTTAGCATTTAAAATATGGTAGAATTAACCACGTATATAGACGAAGTAATTTTCTACGCATTAAGTTCTACTTACGTAATTTTTAGTAACTATATGTAGAAGCTTTCCTCCTAAGCAAGACAAATGGACTTCTCCATAAAACAATAGCATAAAAGTAATGATAATTATGTATTTTTTTCATTTAGTATGAACTCAACCCTACACACATATAATTGATTCCATGCAACGTTTTATTTATACAACATTGAATATACAAGTAATGTGTAAATTATTTCAAAAAAACATATTTTCATTAACCAACGTACATTTATTCTTTAAGAGCGGCACATTTTGTCATATATATACTCTTCTTCTTCTTTGTTCTCTCTTATACCGGATATTCTTAAAAAAATACAAAACAAGTTTCTTATATATCATTGATAGATAAAAATATTCATCTTTCGAGATTATAATTTGCAAAAAACACCTTCCCAAGAATCAAAATTACTCGATTTTGCGATAATTTTCTACAAATCCACACAAACCACTCATAGCACGTCCCTGTGACTTTTGACTCATTTTTACTATAACAATATTATTATCTAAACAATACGAATATTCGGTATAGTAAGTAATTTCTATATTTTTATTTTATTTTTGATATTCAGAACGAATTAATATCAAATTTTTGTTATGAAAGCGCTTTTATTCTTTAGTGTGATGAATAGAAAAAATTTATTATCTTCTTAAATGTCAGATAATACTATATAAATTTGAATCTTTTTTATTTTGTACACAATGATTTTTTGGTATATTAAATAAGAGCTTCACAAAAGGCTTAAAATTATATAAGGGGGATTCACATGATTAAAAACAAAAAGTTTTTATTATTAACTGTCCTTGCAGTATTCTCACTGGTATTAGCTGCATGTGGCTTCGGCGGTGGTGATTCGTCTGATAATTCTTCATCTTCAGACGGCAAAAAAGATTCTGGTTCAAAAGCTAAAGAAATTAACTTAGCAATCACTTCAGAACCACCATCTTTACACCCACAACTTGCAACAGATACTACATCTAGCGCAATCTTAATTAACGTTCTTGAAGGTCTGACTGTTTCAGACATTGAGGGTAAACCTACTCCAGGTATGGCTGAGAAATGGACTATAAGTGAAGATAAAAAGACTTATACGTTCAATTTACGTGATGCAAAATGGTCAAATGGTGATCCAGTTGTAGCAGGTGACTTCGAATATTCTTGGAAATGGGCGCTAAATCCAGAAAATCTTTCTGAGTATGCTTCTATTTTCTACCCAATTAAAGGGGCTCAAGCATACAACGAAGGAAAAGGTTCTATTGATGCTGTTGGTATCAAAGCTGAAGATGACAAAACTTTAGTCGTTACTTTAGAAAATCCAACTCCGTATTTCTTAGAATTAACAGGATTCAAAACTTATTTACCAGTTAACCAAAAAGTGACTGAAGCTAATAAAGAATGGTACACAGACGCAGGTGAAAACTTCGTAACAAATGGACCTTATAAATTAAGCGATTGGAAACATAATGAATCTATCGTTCTTGCAAAAAATGCAGATTATTGGGATGCATCAAATGTTGATGTTGATACTGTAAATATTGATATGGTTGAAAAAGAAGCAACTGTTGCTACTAAGTATAAAGGTGGCGAGCTTGACTATATCGGTGCACCATTCCAAACAGTAGATCTTAATGCAATTGATGGGTTCAAAAAAGATAAATCTTTAAGAATCAAAGACCAAGCATCTATTTATTGGTACAAATTCAATACAAAAGACAAAGTTATGTCTAACGCAAATATCCGTAAAGCTCTTACTCTAGCAATCGATCGTCAAAAACTTATTGATAACGTAACTAAAGGTGAGCAAAAACCGGCTACAGGTATGGTTCCTATAGCAGTTCCTAATTTTGAAGATGACCGTGGTTACATGAAAGATAACGATGTTGAAGGAGCAAAAGCTGCTCTTGAAGCTGGTATGAAAGAACTTGGCATTAAAGATGCTAAAGATATTCAAGTAAATATTTCATTCAACACTTCTGAAGCGCATGCTGCAATCGCTCAATATATTCAAGAAGAATGGAAAACAAAACTTGGTATTACTTCTCAGTTAGATAATTCAGAATGGCAAGTTTATCTAGAAAAAATCAACACTGGTGACTACCAAGTAGCTCGTATGGGTTGGGTAGCTGACTATCTAGACGCATATACATTCCTTGAAATGTTCGATACGGCTAAAAACGGTAATAACGATACAGGTTGGGAAAGCGCTGAATACAAAGGCTTCTTAGATAAAGCTATTGCTGAAGTAGATGAAGCTAAACGTATTGACTACTTAAAACAAGCAGAAGCAGTCATTATGAAGGAACTTCCAGTTGCACCTATTTACTACTACACTAACTTGTCAGTAGTTAAAGATGGTATCGAAAACTTAGATCCAAATCCAACTGGTGATATTCATCTTAAATATGTAAAGATGAAATAATAATTTCTTTTTAAGCTCTAAGCGGAGAGCTGCCTCGTGGCCACTTCGGCGCGAGTCAGCTCTTTTTAAAATACGAAGGCACTTATTTGTCAGATAATTGACAAGTAGAAGGAGGAGTTTTATGTGATTAAATATATTTTGAAAAGGCTGATGTATATACTTCTCGCGCTTTTCGTCATCGTAACGGCTACGTTTTTCCTTTTGCGTCTTGCTCCTGGTAACCCATTTGCATCTGAACGTAATTTCCCTCCTCAAATAGAGGAAAAGTTAAACGAAACGTATGGATTAAATAACCCTTGGTATATTCAGTACAAAGATTATTTAATCGATGCGGCCACTTTTGATTTCGGTGAATCTATGAAATATAAAGCGCGTTCTACTAATGATATGATTGCAGAAGGCTTCCCGGTATCTTTAACTTTAGGGATTGAAGCTATGCTGCTAGCTATTGGATTTGGTGTATTAATCGGTGTAGTGGCAGCGCTTTATCATAATAAGTTCCCAGATTATTTGGCAACGACCTTTGCGGTGCTCGGAATTTCCGTTCCATCTTTCATTTTAGCTGGACTCATGCAGTATTTCCTTGCATACAAACTCCAGTTATTCCCGATTAGTGGATGGAAAGGCTTTAGTTATAGTATATTGCCAGCCTTAGCTATTGCATTTTCGCATATGGGCTTTATCGCTAAACTGACACGTTCAAGTATGCTTGAACAAAACAATAGCGATTATGTAAAAATGGCTCGTGCAAAAGGTTTAGGCAAATGGACAGTCGTCTTCCGCCATACTTTACGCAACGCCCTTTTACCAGTTGTTACCCATTTAGGTCCATTAACAGCTGGTGTTGTTACAGGAAGCTTCATTGTAGAGCAAATTTTTGCGGTTCCTGGTTTAGGTAAGCACTTTGTACAAAGTATTACGAACCGTGACTATACAGTTGTTATGGGGACAACCGTGTTCTACGCAATCATTCTTTTATTTGCGGTATTCATCGTAGATATTTTATATAGTGTAATCGATCCGCGAATTAAGCTGAAAGGAGCGAAAAAGTAATGACACAACAACAAATCGAAAAAGATAAGTTTAAAATCGTTGGCGGAAATCATGAAGCAACTGATAAATTAGCTGATAAATCTGTCTCCTTTTGGAAAGAAGTATTTCTTCGTTTTTCCCATAATAAAATGGCGATTTTTGGCTTAATCGCTTTAATAGGTATTGTTTTAATGGCTACCTTTGTGCCAATGTTTTCACAATACCACTATAGTGAGCAATTAGGTTCGTATAATGCTCCACCATCGGCAGAATTTTGGTTTGGTACAGATGATTTAGGTCGAGACATTTTCGTTCGAGTATGGGCTGGCGCTCGTATTTCTTTACTCATCGGTTTTGCTGCTGCCATTATTGATTTGATTATTGGCGTATTATGGGGAAGTATTTCTGGTTTAGCAGGCGGTCGTGTTGATAATATAATGATGCGTATTGCAGATGTTCTAACAGCTATACCTTATCTTTTAGTTGTTATTGTACTTTTAGTAGTATTAAAACCAGGTATTGTACCAATGATTATCGCATTATCTATTACAGGTTGGATTCAAATGGCTCGTATTGTTCGCGGTGAAGTTTTAGCTATTAAGAACCAAGAATACGTACTTGCTGCACGTACTTTAGGTGCACGCACAGGGCATTTAATTTTAAAACATTTAGTGCCAAATGCACTTGGTGTAATTTTAGTAACAATGACATTAACAGTACCATCCGCTATTTTTACAGAGTCTTTCCTTAGTTATTTAGGGCTTGGAGTTCCTGCTCCACTTGCATCTTGGGGAACAATGGCTTCTGAAGGTAATGGTGCAATTGCAAATGCTCCTTGGCGTTTAATATTCCCTGCATTGTTCATTTCACTAACAATCTTTGCGTTTAACGCAGTTGGTGACGGCTTACGTGATGCATTAGATCCAAAACTACGTAAATAAGGAGGTGGCCGAAAATGAGTCAAACAATTTTAGAAGTAAAAGATTTAAAAATAAACTTTAAAACGTACGCAGGACTTGTTCATGCTGTTCGTGGTGTAAACTTTGACTTAAAAGAAGGTGAAACACTAGCTATCGTTGGTGAATCCGGTTCTGGTAAGAGTGTTACGAGTAACGCATTGATGAAACTAATTCCACAGCCACCTGGTATTTATGAGTCAGGACAAATTTTATTTAACGGTCGTGATTTGGTTCCTTTAAGTGATAAAGAAATGTCAAAAGTACGCGGAAATGAAATTGCAATGATTTTCCAAGATCCAATGACAAGCTTAAACCCGACGATGAAGGTCGGACGTCAAATAACTGAAGTTATTTTACAACATAAAAAAGTATCAAGAGCTGAGGCTAAAAAACGTGCAATCGAACTTTTAACGCAGGTAGGTATCCCCTTCCCTGAAAAACGTTATAACCAATACCCGCATGAATTTTCAGGCGGTATGCGTCAACGTGTTGTTATTGCCATCGCACTTGCAGCTGATCCAAAGCTTCTAATTGCCGATGAACCAACAACAGCGTTAGACGTTACAATTCAAGCGCAAATTTTAGAGCTAATGAAAGAAATCCAAAAAAATTCGAAAACATCTATCATTTTCATTACTCACGATTTAGGCGTCGTTGCAAACATTGCCGACCGAGTTGCAGTTATGTATGCAGGTCAAATCGTCGAATATGGTACTGTTAATGATATTTTCTATAATCCTAAGCATCCATATACATGGGGGCTGCTTGGTTCAATGCCAGACTTAGATAACGATACTGATGAGCTACTACGCACGATTCCTGGTTCACCACCAGATCTTACTAACCCTCCAAAGGGCGATGCGTTTGCCGCTCGTAACGAATTTGCAATGGCTATTGACTATGAGCAAGAACCACCGATGTTCCAAGTAAGTGAAACACACTTTGCAAAAACTTGGTTGATGCATCCTGACGCACCAAAAATCCCGCTTCCTGATGCGGTTGCTAAACGTATTGAAGGATATTTAGCAAAGGAGGCACATTCAGATGACTAAATCAGGCACAAAAAAAATTCTTGAAATTAAAAATTTAAAGCAGCATTTTGGTTCAGCAGGTAACCCTATTAAAGCTGTCGATGGTATTAGCTTCGATGTATACGAAGGTGAGACACTTGGTCTTGTTGGAGAATCCGGCTGTGGTAAATCGACAACTGGTCGTTCCATTATCCGCCTGTACGACATTACAGATGGTGAAATTATTTTCGATGGTGAAAGCGTCCAAGGGAAAAAATCTAAAAATGATTTAAAGAAATTTAATCGTGAAATGCAAATGATTTTCCAAGATCCATACGCTTCATTAAATCCGCGTATGACAGCTGGAGAAATTATTAGTGAAGGCTTTACGATTCACGGTCTCTACAAAGATAAAAAAGAGCGTCGTGAAAAAGTTAATCAGCTGTTAGAGGCTGTTGGCTTAAACAAAGAGCACGCAAACCGTTATGCACACGAATTCTCTGGCGGCCAACGTCAACGTATTGGAATTGCTCGTGCGCTTAGCTTAGATCCTAAGTTTATTATCGCCGATGAACCGATATCAGCACTTGACGTATCGATCCAAGCACAAGTTGTTAACTTATTAAAGCAACTACAAAAAGAACGTGGCCTAACATATCTTTTCATTGCCCATGACTTATCGATGGTTAAGTATATCAGCGACCGTATCGCTGTTATGTACCGTGGTAAAATTATGGAAATCGGTAAAGCAGATGATATTTACAATCACCCTGTTCATCCGTATACAAAATCATTATTATCAGCAATTCCACTTCCTGATCCATTGTCAGAAAAACGCCGTCAACGTATTCCGTACAAGCATACGGAAGTTGATGATAGCGCATCTTACCACGAAGTAGGCGAGCAGCATTACGTTTATGGTACTGCCGATCTTGTGAAAACTTGGATTGCTAGTCGATAATAACCTTAACTCCTATCAACAGTAAGCACACTGTGATGGGAGTTTTTTTATCGCCTCGATACCTTAAAACTTTGTTCTTACTAGTGTGTTATAAAGCCTTTAGCGCATTGTAAATATACACATACTTTTAAATCTATTATGCAAGTATCTGCTTCTGCATTCCCAGTTCCATGTCATAGTCCAAAAGCCATGTGTTATACGCCCCTAAATCCACTTTTTCTATCTTTGTAGTTCGAGACTTGTAACTTATAGATACGTATATGTTATGTGTTCATTTTTTATTTTACCTATTGGAATTTTCCAACGGGTGTTTTTTAAATTATTTAACTAAATTGATAACTATTCAGTTATGAAAAACAGTCTTTCTCATATACGAAGAAAGACTGTTTTTTCAGTAATTTGCTTATTTTAACGGAGCATCTGCTATTAGTTCAATAGTTTGAAGTTCTGTTGTATTTGCGTAATCAATATTGTAGTTTTTCACGCGTTTGTTGACTGGAACCATCTCCGTACGGAAGTACATTGGCATTGTCGTTGCTGTTTCGCTCATATATTCTTGCCATTTACGGAATGCTTTTGCACGGAAATCCGGATTCATTGCTTCTGAAGAATCAATATCTTCTAGCATTCTTGTTAAATCAGCAGAAACGTAACGACTCAAGTTAAACTCTGCACCCTCACTATATAAACCTGCTGGAGATGGGTTCGTACCTGTTTTCCATGCAGCCATAAACATATCGATTTCAGGATCATCAGCCTGTACTTTATCATAGAAGCTGTTGAATTCAATTAAACGACCAGTAGTTAATTCTACATTTAACCCAACTTCTTTCCAGTTTTGACGATAGTATTCAGCAATCGCTTCATCTGTGTCTGAACCAGACATTGCTGCTAAACGAATCGTGAATTTTTTCCCGTCTTTATCTTCACGGATTCCGTCACCATCTTTATCTTTATACCCTGCTTTATCTAGTAATTCTTTAGCCTTTTCAGGATCATAATGATAGCCTTCTAACGTACCATCATAGTAAGACGCAAACACTGGTGGAATTAATGAGTTTGCTCGTACACGTAGACCTTGATAGAATTTTTCTGTAACAGATTCAATATCCATCGCGTAGCCAACCGCTTGACGTAAATTTACATCATTCATTTTTGACTTCGCATCAAAAATATTCTTACTACTTGCTTTATCATATTTCCCTACTTTAAACCCGATATAAGAGTATGACAACTCTGGACGGCTTACAATAGCAATATTTGATAAATCCTTTATATTGTCAAATTGATTTGTTGGGTAATGATCTGCAATATCATATTTCCCAGTTTTCATAGCTTCACCAATTGAACTTGAAGGAACAACTTCAATTACCACTTTATCTAACTTTGGCTTGCCTTTAAAGTAATATTCATTCGCTACAAGTTGAACAGACTCTCCATTTACAATTTTATCAATTTTAAAAGCACCAAGTGTAACAGGATTTTTTCGAACTGCATCTGAAGCAATTAGGGCATCTTTAACAGGGATTGACTCTAGCTGATGCTTCGGTGCTGCATAACCCCATAACCCATCTCCAACTGAATAAATAGCTGGCGATACTTTCTTGAACGTAATTTCAATTGATTTTTCGTCGATTTTTTTAATACCAGAAATCGTCTTTTCTTTCCCATCATGATATTCTTCTGCACCAACAATATTTTTGAAGTCGTCATTATAGCGTACTCCATCATAATCAGGATGACCAATAATTTCGTACGGGAAAATTAAGTCTTCAGCTGTCAAAGATTTACCATCAGACCACTTAACGTCGCCTTGAATAGTAATCTTCGCCTTCTTATTGTCCTTATCAATTTCTAATTTTGCAATACCTGTATCTTTTACTTGGAAATCTCCATCCAATTCAAAAATTTCATTTTTTGCATAATCCATGATTGAACTATCGTAAGCATCATCAGATAATTCTGGAATAAAAACTCCTTTAAAAGGAGAGTCC
This sequence comes from Lysinibacillus sp. NPDC093692, assembly GCF_050280125.1. Taxonomy (NCBI): domain Bacteria; kingdom Bacillati; phylum Bacillota; class Bacilli; order Caryophanales; family Bacillaceae; genus Lysinibacillus; species Lysinibacillus sp. NPDC093692. Next base: position 6,690 of record NZ_JBNNUW010000003.1, on the reverse strand, counting down.
GTTACAAGCGCTACTTTTAACGTACCACCTTTAATAGGGTCGCCTTCATTTGTTACTTCCATTGGAAATGCAGCCGTATCTTCTTTATTAGGTTCTGTTTGTGTCGATTTGTCTTTACTGCCATTATCCGTTTTAGTTGCCTCTTTACCATCGTTATTGCAGGCTGCTAAAACAAACATCACTGCAAAGATAACGGATAGTAATAACCAATTTTTTTTCATAATACATCCTCCCCTTTATCCAATTCTTTGTTTTGCGTCAGCTGCACGACGAAGTGCTTGACCGACGTAATTTATACCAAGCATCAAGATTAGAATTAATATTGATGCGGGCAACCATACCCACCATTTTTCTGATAAAACGATTGGATTTCTCGCATAGTTTACAAGAGTACCCAAACTTGGAGTCGATGGCGGCAAACCAAACCCTAAGAAGGACAATCCTGTTTCGATCCCAACGTTACCAGCAAAGTTCAACGTTAATTCAACGATTAAAATAGAACTTAAATTTGGTAAAATACCTTTAAACATAATAGCGAAATTACTTGTCCCCATTGTTTTAGAGGCATTTACATAATCTCTCCGCCCCTCCGATAATGCTTTACTTCGGACTAAACGTGCAGTACTCATCCATTGAAATAAACTTATAATCAAAATCAACTCTAACACACCATATTTTGGAATTATAGTGACAAAAACAATGATCACCATTAGATTAGGTAATGTCATAAAGAATTCAGTAATTCGCATAAACAGATTATCAATAAATCCACCGTAATAACCCATGATAATACCAAGACCTATTCCTGCAACACTAGTAATGATCGTAATTGCAAGTGCTATTAAAATAGAATTTTTTGCACCTATTACTAGCTGCCCCAGCATATCACGACCTGCTTCATCTGTTCCTAGTGTATAACCATTCACACCAGGTTCAGTGTAGCGCTCTAACAGTTTAATCTTTAAAATTTCTTCTTGATTTAAAAACATGGCAGCGACTAAAAATCCAATGATTAGAAAAGTTATCCCGAAAAAGGATATCATTGCTAATTTATCTTTTTTAAACTCTCGTAAAACGACTTGTATCCCCGTCGGTGGAGAGTTATCAAATTTGACTATTTCATTATTGTGTTGTTCCATTTGAATTCACCTCTCCTTACACATTATTTTAGTAGTTAGTCTATGCGGATACGTGGATCAACAATGCTCATAATAATATCAGACAGTAGACTACCTAATAATGTTAAGAAGCCATACAGCATAACTAGTGCCGTAATAACACTATAATCTCGACTCATGATCGAATTAATAAACAACTGACCCATTCCTGGGAAACCAAAAATTGTTTCAATGAAAATAGAGCCACCTAATAAACCTGTTATTGTAAACCCTAAAAAAGCTGCGATTGGTAGTAAGGAATTACGGAAAATATGTTTAGTGTAGACTTTTCGCATTGGGATACCTTTGCTTCGAGCTGTTTTCACATAATCCTGTGTTTTTGCATCAATTATTTCTGAGCGTAAATATTGAATAATGGCTGTTGTACCTAAAATAGCATACGTAATAGCAGGTAAAAGTAAATGATAGATTTTACTCCAATAATAAGCCATCGTACCCGGTTCAAGTCCTACATCCACAGTTCCGCTAGTCGGGAACCACATGAGTCTATAACCAAAAATAAATACGAAAATGAGTGATAATACGAATGTTGGTATTGCATAACTTATAAAACTATATAGGGTGATAGATTTATCTAAAAATGATTCTTGGTAGCGACCTGCCAACACCCCTAATGGAATCGCAATCAAATATACAATAATTGCACTGAGTAATGAAAGCCAGAATGTATTTAATCCGCGCTCACCAATAAGTGTGGACACTGCAATTTTATATGTATAGCTTTGTCCGAAATCACCTTGAAAAGCGTTTGTGATCCAGTGGTAATATTGAACATACCAAGGGTCATAGAAACCTGCTTGTTGACGAAGCTCCTCAAGCCTTGAAGGGTCTGTCTCTGGTGTAATAAGCCCCGTAAATGGATCTCCAGGCATCTGTTTTGCCAATATGAAGATAAAAAGACTTAATACAAACATCTGAGGAATCATCAGTAACACACGTCTAACAATTGTTTTCCACATCTTATATACCCCCCCGTTCAATGTCAGACATCGCCACTTTATGCGTATCCGAAATAGATTTTAATGGGTATACTTTGCCATGCTCGTCATAATATTTATGCTGTTCCTGTTGATAATTGGCCTCGACATTTTGACGTATTATTTTACGCTCTAAACGTGTTTCGGGCTCAATATTAGGAATAGCTGATAACAGGCGCTTTGTATAAATATGTTGTGGACTCGTGTATATATCCTTTCGAGTGCCTGTTTCCACAAAGCGTCCTTTGTACATGATAGCTATGTGATCACACATATGCTTCACGACACCTAGGTCATGCGAAATAAATAAATAACTAAGTCCAAATTCATTCTGAATGTCTTTCATAAAATTCAGTACTTGAGCTTGTACAGATAAATCTAGTGCAGATACTGGTTCATCAGCAATAATCATTTTCGGATTACAAGCAACCGCACGGGCGATCCCAAGACGTTGCTTTTGACCACCTGAAAATTCATGTGGATACTTTAACAATACATCTTCAGACATTCCTACTATCGCTAATAACTCTTTTATGCGCTTACGTTCCTCTTGATCACTAAGCCTCATAAAATTTCGAATAGGCTCTGCTAAAATGTCTAATACGCGCTTTCGAGGATTCATACTCGAATGAGAATCTTGGAAAATCATTTGAATATCTTTGTTATAAGCTGAATTACGATTTCTACGCTTGTTTGTAACATTCTCACCTTCATAAAAAATTTGACCCGACGTGATTCTTTCTAGACCTATAATGGCCTTACCTGTTGTCGATTTTCCAGAACCTGATTCTCCTACTAAGCCGTATGTTTTCCCTTTTTCAAATTCCATTGTGACACCATCAACCGCATAGACCTTATCGACTACTGTATTAAAAAAGCCCCCTCGAATTGGGTAATGAACATTTAAATCACTAATTTGCATAAAGCTCATACAGTCCCGCCTCCTTCTCCACCCTCTAATTGAAAGTGTTTCCAGCAGGTACATCTAACAAAATGTCCTGGTGCAATTTCATGTAATTGTGGTTTTCTTTCGTGTGCAGATGCATCAATCCACGGTATTCGAGCTGAAAATCGGCAACCTTCCCGTGGTAAATTCACCAGCGATGGCACCATGCCTTGAATAACTTCAAGTCTTTCGTTTTCAGTATGTGTTTGTGGAATAGAATTCAATAACGAACGAGTATAAGGATGTTTAGCGTTCGTAAATAATTCTTGAACAGGTGCTTCTTCTACTACTTCACCTGCATACATTACTGCAACTCGATCAGCCATTTCTGCCACGACGCCTAAATCATGCGTAATTATGATAATACCTGTTTCGGTTTCTGACTGTAATGCTTTTAGTAAATCAAGTATTTGAGCTTGAATCGTTACATCTAATGCTGTTGTTGGTTCATCGGCAATTAAAATAGATGGTTTACACGACAATGCGATGGCAATCATGACACGCTGCCTCATCCCTCCGGACAATTGATGAGGGAATTGCCTTGCTACACGCTCTGGTTTAGCAATGCCTACTTGATTCAATAATTCTATTACTCTCTCCTCACGCTGTTGCTTTGAGAGTTTTGTATGATACATTAGCCCCTCTGCAATTTGTTCTCCAATCCGCATTAATGGATTAAGGGCTGAAAGAGGATCTTGAAAAATAAAACCAATATCATTACCACGTAAACTATTAAATTGTTCGTCATTCAGATTCGTTAGATTTTGATTATTATAAAGGATCTCACCATTAACTTTTGTATTAACAGGATTGTATAAGCCTACAACGGTAGTAGCTAATGTACTTTTACCACAACCCGATTCCCCAACGATTGCTAACACTTCATTCTTTTTAAGCGAAAGTGAGACATCATCTACAGCAGCGTGATAAGTTTCTTTAATACGGAAACTTGTAGTGAGATTTCTAATTGTTAATAGGTCATTTGCTGTATTCAAACAATCTCCCCTCCTATATTTAATATTCTGAAAAATGACTATGCTCCGCTTTAAAATTTATTTTAGAATTATATTTTATTGAAAGACTTATTTACACCTCCGATAATATTTATTAACATCTTTACTATTTTTACATCTTCATACAATTAAAACCATGTTTGAATTGTCTGAAAATTAACTGTGATATTATTTTATCTGGAAATAATACATTAAATCAAGCATATTTTTCGGAATATTGTAAAGATAAAAACAAATCGACTCCATACATCTTTACAAAACATTTTTATAAACTTAACCTTTTCTTTACTTAATTGTTTGCTCCTTTTTCATCTTTCTATCTAACCTCTTCTATTTTTACTATTTAAATATAATTTTTTTAAATTAATTATGTTCCCTTTATTACTAAAATACCATTTAAATACCTAGATTATATTGATATAACAGGTAATAATTATAAATTTTTATTTAAATTGAATTTCTACCTATTTGTTTTTCACGAATAGTTTTCTCGTTTAAAGTGTTAAAAGTTTGACACTAATTTCAATATACTGAAAAAGTAATTTTTTTTATTTCTTTTTACCTAACCATTTACGTACATCTTGATTATATTCTTCCCCAAAAAATAATTAATTTTTTAAATAGTATATGCAAAAGTAAAGGTAATATATTCTAAAAACTTCAAATTAAAGACTATTAAAATAGATTAATTATAATTTATATAGGAGTATTTAACGGGAAATATTAATAAATACTTAATTTAGCTAGGTTGATTTTGAGAAATACGACTCTATACATTGGCGCAGAAATGTCTATATTGTAAAAAAAAAGAAAACATTTTATCATAAAGCTATTAAAGTACAACTTTCTCTTATTATATGTAAGAAAGAATAGGTGAGATGTATACATATGAAAAATCGCGTTGTCCAATTGCTATTTGTATTTACAATAGCAGCAATTATGCCCATATTTTTAAATAAGTCCGTTATTCCCTTATCTACCTTAATTGGTTTACTATGGCCTATCACACTTATTGGGATTGCCTTCATTATTTTTATTGAAAATCGTTCCCCGCAAAGTACATTGGCTTGGTTTTTAGTATTAACCATTCTCCCTGTTATCGGTTTACTGCTGTACTTACTATTCGGAAGAAGTCGCTGGAGAAGAAAGAAACATTTATCTCGTTCAGAAGAAAAAAGAAAGTTATTCCGTGAACTTTTAGCAGGAAGAAGTTTTAATTTAGAATCCTCTTGCCCTTTAAATGAACGATCCACCTATTTAGCACAAGTTATCCAAAAATTTGGTGGCGGTCCTCTTGCTAATGGTACAGCAACAAAACTCTTAACAAACGGAGATGAAACATTTACTGAAATCCTACAAGCAATTGAAAATGCTACACATCATATTCATATTCAATACTATATTTATCGATCAGATGAAATCGGCACTTCAATTCGAGATACCTTAATAAAAAAAGCAAAATCTGGTGTGATCGTACGCTTTCTTTACGATGGACTTGGAAGTAGTAAATTACGTAGGAGTTTCTTACAACCAATGAAAGACGCAGGAATTGAAGTAGTCGAGTTTGATTCTATTCTTTCACCTTGGCTATTAGAAACCGTCAATTATCGTAACCACCGTAAAATTGTTATTGTAGATGGGGCAATTGGGTTTACAGGTGGACTCAATGTCGGGGATGAATATCTTGGTCGTTCGAAGAAGTTTCCTATTTGGCGTGATAGCCATTTAAAAATTGAAGGAAAAGCATTATATAAACTACAGTCCATTTTTCTAGAAGATTTTCTCTATGCCACTAGTAATTTAAATACTGAGTCTTGGAATCAATTTATGGATAACTCATACTTTCCAAGTCAAGGAACTCATCAGGCAGAAGGTGCCGTACAAATCGTTGCAAGTGGACCTAGCTCAGAAGATACGAGTATTCGGAATGCTTTATTGAAAATTATGGGCTCTGCAAAAAAATCCATTTGGATTGCTACTCCATACTTTATTCCTGATCAGGAAACATTAACATTATTACGTTTGAGTGCACTTTCTGGAGTAGATGTCCGTATTTTATATCCTGGGAAAGGCGATAGTATCATTAGTGATCAAGCATCCCAATCATACTTTACACCACTTTTAAAAGCAGGTGTCTCCATTTACCGCGTTAAAGATGCTTTTATGCATGCTAAGATTGTACTTGTTGATGATGAAGTTGCAACAATTGGCACAGCAAATATGGATATTCGTAGTTTTGAGCTAAATTATGAACTCATTGCAGTCTTATATGAATCTAACACGGTTCTAGATATTAAAAATGATTTTGAACAAGATTTTAAAGACTCCATAGAAACTACATGGGCAACATTTCAAAAGCGAAGTATTCAAAAACGCATGCTCGAATCTCTTATGCGACTCATTTCTCCGCTACTGTAAATGATTAAATAAAGTGTAGTTCTTGGTCAAAACGAGGGGTTGATTTCCGTTCCGGCTGGGCGCTTTGTTGCTGTCGCTTCGCTTTCGCACAGTTAAAACATTTGTTGCTGTCGCTTCGCTTTCGCACAGTTAAAACATTTGTTGCTGTCGCTTCGCTT
>NZ_JBNNUW010000002.1:289599-317204 GCF_050280125.1 Lysinibacillus sp. NPDC093692 | reverse complement strand
CTAGGCTTATTCGGCATGGCCCAATTTATCAAAATAATATCAGAGAGTTAAGAAAGTTATTATAGATACTTGACTAATCGTAAGAAAAGAGCTGCATATGCAACTCTTTAATCTTTTATTAATGATTCCTTTAGTTTAATAGGCCTTTTGATTCCTGATCCCATTTTGTAATTGCATAAAGTATTTCTTTTGGGTTAGGGTCGTGTTCTAAATATCCTCCATAAAGGGTAACTAGAACACCATAGCTAAAATCTTGACTAATAATCCATATATCATCATGATCGATATGTTCCCATAGAATGCTAAAGTTCATTAATGCCCACTTTCCGTCAACAATAAATATTGGACAATCACCTATCCCAAAAGACAAGTACACTAATTTATTTTCAAAATCAATTCTTTGTACATAGTCAATAACCTCATGTTCCCAACTAAATTCTTTTCTGAAATCACGATATTTAATCGCAAAATCCACTTTATGTAATTCATAATTCCATTTCTCGTGAACTTTATTTAATATTCTTTCTAATTCTGGAGACGTAATCAACTCGCTTTTTTCTATCACACTAGAAATATGTTTTGGAAATAAATTCATTAGATTAGTTCTCTGATTTTTTTGTTTGACAACTTGTATTTTTTGCTGCATTCGTCTTTTTCGTTCATCCATAATCTCACCTCTTTGCATTCAAGCACCCTTATAATACCATTAATTTAGTAATAAAAGGATTTATCTAATCCAACTAACCCGCGACGTTAGTTGAAGATGAAAAAGATGGGATCCCTGAGGAATCCCATCTTGAAGTAAAGCACCCGTATGAAATAAGTTAGTTTGTTTATAACTGCAAACTCATAGTAACTGTCCTAATGCTAAATCCCAATTTTTCATACAGTTTAATTGCTTGATTCCCCGCAAATGCACTTAGACGGATTTCTGAATATCCATCTTGTTTTAGATGATCAATTCCTGCTCTCATTAACATTTTGGAGATCCCATTCCCCCTAAATTCTTCTATAACAAATAGTTCGTAGATAAATCCATTCATCCTATCCGTAAATTGGTCTTTACTAGCCCCTATAAGAATCCAGCCAATTAATTTATCATTTTCTTTTGCTATTAAATAGTAGCTTCCCTTTTCCAAAAGTGGCTTAACAAGTTGGTCAATTTTTTCTTTCGTAGGTTCTACCTCACCTAATGTACCATCAAAAACGGCTTGTGGAGAAAGAGATAATACCTTTTTTAGTTCCAAATCGTTAGGTTTTCTAATATCCATTAATTGAATCAGTCCTTAATTTCCTTTTTATCAGTTTAGCATATTATCCCAATAATTCCTCTCTAAAGGCTATTATCTACTTGAATTCTCCTTGTACTAAACTATACAGTTTGAATCACGTATAGAAAAATTCACATATACTTTACTTTATTAATATTTTCAGACTATACCTTTAAACACAAATAAGAGCTGAACTACTATCAAAATTAGTTCAGCTTAAAAATAACGAATGTTACACATTGTATATAGTGATAATGATCTATAGTGCATTACTTTAATTCTTGACTATTAATAAAATACTTGTGCTGAGCTTTTTTCTGTTGACTCCTGAGCTTATCTGATCACTTCCTTTGTATACCCGATTATTACAGAATTTACAGTATAAAATAAACAGAAACTTTTTCATCAAACATTTCTGTCTCTATATTCCGTTCAACATGGTCGGCACTCACATAATGAATATCATGTAACAACACATTTGCCTTTAATAATGCTTCGTGCTGCTGGATAATCGTTTTTGCTTTGGCACTTCCAGCAATCGAAATCGATATATATTGCTCAATAGGAAGTTGCCATTTTTTTCGTGTATCTTGGATTGTGCGAATAAGTTCCCTAATTTGCCCTTCCTCAAGTAAACTAGTTGTCAGCTGAACATTCAAAAGGACTCGACAAGAAGCTTCTTCGGCTAAGATGTATTGGTCCTTTACAATGGATTCAGTTAATACGTGAGCTTTTAGCAATGTTAGTTGTTCTCCATCAATCGTTAATGCAACTGAACCTGTTTGTTGTAAGTTAGTTTTCTCCTTATCACTTAAATTCACTAAGTACTCTTTTACGCTGTTCACTTTTGCTCCAAATGCTGCACCTGCTGTTTTAAAATTAAGCTTATAATGAACCGTTTCATATGCAGAGAAATCATTTGTCCAGAGGCATTCTTTTATGTTTAATTCATCTTTCACGAGCTCGCTATATGGTTGATAATCCGTTAGCTCACCGTCAACTGAGACAATCATTTCACTTAAAGGTTGCTTTACTTTGATGCTTTGACTATTACGGATGCTACGGCCAAGTTCTACTATTGTTAAAATATTCCCCATCTCTTTTTCAAGTTTCGTATTCACAAGCGCTTCATTGAATGTTGGGTAGTTTTGCAAATGAACGCTTTGTCCGCATAATTGTCGATATAAATCTTCTGCGATAAATGGCGTGAAAGGCGCTAGTAATTGACAAATTGTCGTGAGTAGCTCATACAGTGTACTGTAGGCACCACGCTTATCTTCTGACAATCCGTTAGCCCAAAATCTTGCTCGTGAGCGACGGATATACCAGTTACTTAGCTCCTCCACAAGCTTTCCAATTTCACGTGTTGCTTGTGTAAATTGATAATCGTCCATCGATTTTGTCACTAGCTGAATCGTATGTTGTAATCGAGATAGTATCCAATGATCTAATTTTGTACGAGTACCTGTATTATTGGCATCGTATTGGAAGCCATCTATTTCTGCATATAGCTGATAAAATTTGAACGTATTATCTAGTGTATCGACTAGTTTTGATTTTGCATCCACCACAATTTTCTTTGAAAAGCGTTTAGGATTCCAAGGAGAACTGTCAACTAAAAACGCCCATCTTAATGCGTCTGCTCCGTACTGCTGAATTAGTTCAACTGGCTCTAATGCATTGCCTTTACTTTTCGACATTTTCTGTCCATGCTCATCTAAAACATGCCCTAAAGATAGTACATTTTTATAAGGTGCTTTACCTGTAAATAAAGTCGATACGGCTAATAAACTATAGAAAAATCCACGTGTCTGGTCGATACCTTCAATGACAACATCAGCTGGGAATTGATTGTTAAACGTATCGAGGTTTCCAAAAGGATAATGATGCTGAGCAAATGGCATTGAACCACTATCAAACCATACATCAATCACTTCAGGTGTGCGTTCCATGTCCCCATTACATGTTGGACAAGTACATATAACCTCATCAATATACGGCTTATGGAGCTCTATATCTTGTAAAGTACTCTTCGATAACATTTTTAAGGCTGCAATACTATTTGGTGCCTCTTCATGACCACAATCCTTACAAACCCACACATTGAGTGGCGTTCCCCAATAGCGATTTCGGCTAATATTCCAGTCCACTAAGTTTTCTAAAAAGTTTCCAAATCTACCGTGTTTAATATGATCGGGATACCAAGTTACTTGTTCATTATTTTGTAAAAGCTTATCTTTCAATGGCGACATGTTGATAAACCAACTATCAGTTGCGTAGTAAAGCAAAGGTGAATCACAGCGCCAGCAATGAGGATAGCTATGCTCATATTTTTCCTTATCAAACAATAGCTCATCTTTAGCGAGCATTTTAATAATGTCGACATCACACTCTTTCACAAATTTACCGACAAGCTCTGGAACATCTTCTGTATAACAGCCTTTTAAATCAACAACATTAACAAATGATAGGCCATTTTGCTGAACCGTTTTATAATCGTCCTCCCCATATGCAGGCGCGATATGAACAATTCCAGTTCCACTATGCTCTGTGACATAATCGGCCAGCACAACGACATGACCTTTATCAACGGTTACGTATGAAAAAGGTGGAATGTACGATACACCTTCAAATTCATGCCCATTATGCTCACTTAATATTTCAACGGGTTCAGTAAAAACCTTTTCCACTAATGATTTTGCCAAGATATATACTTTATCGTGTTGCTTCACTCGAACATACACGAGCTTAGAATTCATCGCCAAGGCAACATTAGCAGGTAATGTCCATGGTGTCGTTGTCCAGCCAAGAAAATACTCATCTTTGTCCTTCAACTTAAACATTGCCGTTACCGATAAATCTTTGACATCCTTATAGCCTTGCGCAACCTCATGAGAGCTTAATGATGTTTGACAGCTAGGACAATATGGCGAAACACGATGCCCCCTGTATAAAAGTTTTTCCTTATGCACATGGCTTAAAATATTCCAAACGGACTCAATGTAATCATTACTTAACGTTAAATAAGGGTCATCCATATCAATCCAATAACCGAGCTGCTCTGTAAAGGAGCGCCACTTCTTCTCATAAGTAAAGACACTTCCCTTACACTCTTGAATAAATTCCTCAACACCATATTTCTCAATTTCTTGCTTGCCAGAGATGCCTAGCTTTTTTTCCACGCCTAACTCTACAGGCAAGCCATGTGTATCCCAACCAGCTTTACGTTCAACTAAATAGCCTTGCATCGTTTTATAACGAGCTACTACATCTTTAATCGTTCTACCAAATGCGTGACCTACGTGTGGTAAACCATTTGCTGTTGGCGGTCCTTCATAAAATACAAAAGGCTGTTGTCCAACACGATTTGTCACGGATGTTGTAAACGTGCCTTCTTGCTCCCACAATGCTCGGATCCGTGTTTCTCGTTCAACTGTAGTTTCCTTCTTTTGTTCTACTTGCATATTAGTTCCTCCTATACAATTAATTTTGTATAAAAGGCATACAAAAAACCCCGTCCCAAGTAAGGGACGGGGTTAACCGCGAATACCACCCTAATTCTATTGAAGTAACGTTCAATAGCACTCAGCAACGTACAATCATACGTGTTCTTTTTAACGGTAGACACCCGAATCAGCTTACTATGTTCAGCTAATCTTCTCAGAGAGGATCTTCATGTATCACTTGCACACCGACTTCCACCAATATGTCGGCTCTCTGTAGAACAAAATGAAACACTACTCTTTCTCATCAACGAATTTGTATGCTTTTATTGTCACTCATCGTAACAGACTATTTTTCGTCTGTCAATAATTTCAAAGTACTACTATTGGTAGTACTTTTCCTATAATTCATCAAGACATGTTTCGATGCTTTTATGAAGAGCTGCGAACTTAGGCTTCCCATTTGTTATAATATAAAAGCTTTTCACAAAGGATTTACAGTTAAAAACTAAAATTCTGTGATGCTGTACATCAAGCTGTTCTTTTTTTACTTTTAAAGTAGCAGGTAATTGTTGCAGCAACTTAATGATCTCATGCTCCTCTAGACCTTTCTCAAGCATAGTGAAAATAGGAACTAAAATCCGCTCATCTTCATTATGAATGAAAGCATAATTTTCTTGCAAAATGGCGTTCCACAATGCGTTAACAATTTGACTATAAAAAGCTTTATCTAATTTTGGATTTTTCACCAACTCATCGATTGCATCAGCCATATGGGCAACACTATGAGCCCACCCTTTTACCGGCACGTAGCCCCTTGCATCCTTTTCTACTGCTAAATAAGCTAGTACTTTATCTTTACAATCAGCGATTTTTTGTTGGGATAAAAAATCGTCTGCGTTATCTCTAAATAATATTAGGGCAATCAATAGCGACGTAAATGTACGGGTAAAAACTAAATCTGATTCGCCCTCTTCAATACCCTTACATAATAAATTATTCAAGCATTCCTCTAAAAGCTCCGTTAAAAGTGAATGCTCTAGTAAGTTTTTTTCACGGATCAATTCATAAAACGATCCATAAATTAAGTTATCTCGTAGTTCACTATCTAATGAGCCGATATGTATCATCATTGATTGTATGAGTTGAGTTTGGTCCTCTTGCTGCCAGCTTCTATCTCCACTATTTAATTCTCTGAGAATTCCTTTTAAGTCGTTTTCCTTTAATAAGGTTTTATTTTTTAACATACGCATTATTGCTCTCCTTTTCACGGTTGCTTTTATTCTAAATACTCAAAACTACTTTCGTGGTAAATGCCATCAAGCTTCCATCCCTTATTAAACCGAACGTAAGTAAACTCCTTCTGCTGGTCGTTGCCCATTACAACAATTACCTTGCTTTTCCAAGGGAAGGTTGCCGCACGCACTTTTCCATTTCTGACCTCATTAATTTGCTCGGACAAAGAAAGCAGAGTAGATGGCGTAACACTATTTTGTATCAAATATTGCGGACGGTCAGAGCTATCTTCAAACTCCTTCATTACTTGTTCATGAAAGGCAATTACTTTTTTGTTTGTATCATACATACAAATCCCTAGTGAACTAATGCATAAAACGATTAAGCTTCCGAAAAAAATAACATGCTTTTTCTTTAACCCTATATAAAATTCCCATTTATATTCCTTTTTGTATAAATAATAATATATACCTATACATATTGGCCAAATAAAAAGAAATTGCCACATTAACACCACCCAAAAGATATCACCAAAAGACACAAAATATCTAATCATATTGTGGTTTAAAAACCAAAAGGGTAAAATCCAACGCCAAGCTAAATTTTCCTGAGAAACGCTTTTAAAATAGATAAGTATGAGTGGAGAAGATAGAATAAATGCTAATGCATTGTCCATTATTGCAATTATCAATGATTTATTCACTTCCCTGCACCTATTTTTCGAGAATTCAAATACTTACAATAATTGTACCTTATTCCAAATATAAAAAACAGCTAATAAAAAGCTAGACATTCTTGAATTTTTGAATGTCTAGCCTTCTTATTTTAAAATCATCTTTTTCTCCTGCTACATCTGCAATCGATATTGTTGTAGGAACATTAGTCTAAATTTTCATCAAAAGAAGTCTCAATGACCGCTTTTTTTGTTGAAGAAAGCACAATATTCGTTGAAGGCGTACCATAAGGCATTGCGTCGTCAATAAACTGCTCTAATGTTTCTACTGAATTGGTTGCAATTTTTACAATGTAACTGATTTCACCCGCGACACGATAGCATTCAAGGACATCGGGGTGTGCGTTACAAAAATCCGAAAGACTTTTACAATCAATGGATTTAAATAAAATAATGGCTTGAATGTCGCGATTAATCCTTTTTAAATTAACCCTAGCACCGTAACCTTCAATAATCCCCTGCTCTTCCAGTTTTCTTACACGTTCAATAACAGCCGGAGAAGATAAATGAACCGTAGCCGCTAATTCTTTCATCGACATTTTTGCATTTCGTTGTAATTGCTGTAAAATTTCATGATCTATTTGATCCATAAGTATCCACCTTTTTTTATAAACTAGATTTAATAAATTTCCTTTCATTATAAAGCAAATCTTCTAAATTACATTATACAGATTCTGTTATTGAATATCATTATTCATTACAATTAAACGTATAAAGGAGGCATTAACAACATGAAAAAAATATTATTACTATTAGCAAATGGTTTTGAGGCTGTTGAAGCAAGTGTTTTTACAGATGTACTTGGCTGGAATAAATGGGAGGGCGACGGCACTACAGAGGTCGTGACTGTAGGATTACATCAGCAGCTGCAATGTACATGGAATTTTAACGTAGCTCCTGAAAAATTGCTACATGAAATATCATTAGAGGATTTTGATGCACTTGCGATTCCTGGAGGCTTTGAAGAGGCTGGATTTTATGAGGATGCTTTTAGCGAGGAGTTCCAGGCGGTTGTTCGTCATTTCGATGAACACAAAAAACCTATTGCGACGATTTGTGTAGCTTCCCTCATTTTAGGTCATAGCGGAGTGCTTCATAATCGAAAAGCTACAACTTATAATCACCCAACAAGTAAACGAATAGCACAGCTGCAATCCTATGGTGCAGACATCGTCAACGAACGAGTTGTTCGAACTGAACATATTATTACATCCTCCAATCCCGGCACTGCATTCGATGTTGCATTTAGCTTATTAGAAATGTTGACAACAGTGGAAAATACAAAAAAGGTCAAGGATTTAATGGGGTTTAATTAATTAAATGAAGCTGTCTTCACGAAACGCTTGGAGACAGCTTCATTTAATTTGATATTAATTTATATAATTTCGAACCTAATTCTTTATGCTTTGTAACCAATGCAATCGTCCTGGATCTTCCAAAATTATTAATCGGTAAAGTAAAAAGTTGAAGATGGCCGATATTTTTTGCCATTAATTCTGGTACAATCGTAATCCCCATTCCAGAAGTTACTGCGCCAAAGACAAAATCCCCAAAGTTTACTTCACTAATGATATTCGGCGTGTAGCCAAGTGATTGTATTTGTTCTACTATATCCTTCCTTGAATCACAAGGAGCTTGATGAACAATAAGCGGCTCCTCACACAGTTCTTCAAGATCAACTGCTATTCTTGAATTAAAACGATGATTCAAAGGAAACACAGCATAATAAGGTTCCGTAAACAACTCCCAATTCCACAAAGATTCACCCGTATACTTTGCATCCACAAAGATTGCATCAAGTCTCCCTTTTTCTAAAGATTGTAATAGTTCATTTGAAGTATTTTGAATCATTAATGTTATTGGTCGACCAAGTTGCTTAAGTTCATTCATTTTGTTTGGCAAATAGTAAGTGGCTAAGCTAGGCAGACCACCGATCGCAATAGGATTACTTTGACTAAATTGCTGCAATTCTTCACGAATCGCTGTTAATTCAATCAAAACTGGTGTAATTCGGGTGTAGAAACGATCGCCAGCTTCGGTTAATTCGATACCAATGGAAGTCCTATGAAATAATTCCATGCCAAGATTATTCTCTAAGTTTCGTATATGTTTACTTAGTGCAGGTTGGGAAAGATTCGTAATTTGAGCAGCTTTAGAAAAACTTTTTTGATTGGCGGCAGCAATAAAGCTGTGTAACCATTCTACATTCATTGTATCCCTCCATACCCTATAACGATTTGTTATATCCTTATAAAATAGTGATTGTTCCATATTCGAGGTTTTTTAGTAACCTATTAAATATAGAAGGTGCTTCGATTATAACATAACGTTATAGGTTATCACCTTTAATTTATGGAGGTTCAATTTATGAAAAATGTTTTATTATTAGCCTTTGGCATGTTTGCCTTGGGTTTTGATGCTTATGTGATCGCAGGACTTCTCCCAGGAATTAGCGATACGTATCAAAAAAGCACATCACAAGCTGGTCAGGCAGTGAGCATTTTCACTTTATTTTACGCAATATCAGCGCCGTTATTTTCTTCTTTACTTGCCGGAAAACCTATAAAAAAAATCTTAATATGGTCAATGCTACTCTTCACAATAGCGAATAGCGTTACAGCTTTAGCTCCGACCTTTTCTATTCTTCTACTTTCGAGAGCAATTGCAGGGATTGGGGCTGGTTTATTTTCACCTTTAGCTATAGCAGCTTCTACAAAGTTCATTTCAAGTGAAAAGAAAGGAAGAGCTCTAGGATTGACTATAGGAGGTATGAGTATGGGAACAGTGCTTGGCGTTCCTTTAGGTATTTATATATCGAACTTATTTGATTGGAAAGTAACACTTTGGCTATTAGTGATAATCGGTGTCATTTCTATTTTATGTATGCATATGTTTCTGCCCGATTTCCCAACAACACCTCCCCCTGCACTAAACGAACGATTAAAAATGTTCCTGGATAAAAGAGTAACTATAACTGTATGTATAACATTTTTCGCCAGTGTTGCTAGTCTCGGATTGTACACATACCTCTCTCCCCTTTTAGAAGAAATGACAAGCTCGAGTAATTTAACAATTTACTTATGGGCATGGGGATTCGGTGGCTTGGTTGGAAGTATATTGATAGGTTACTTAATCGACTACTTCGGAAAACCAAAAACTTTAGTTACAATCATTTTATTTACTTTAACGTTATCGATTATAAGCATACCCTTAATGCTTAACTTCCCTATTTTAAAATACTTACCGTTCTTTGTCTGGGGAGCAATGGGTTGGGCATGCCAGGCACCTCAACAACATATTTTACTATCACAACAGCCGAATAACGGAAGTTCGGCAGTGGCATTAAACAGTTCTGTAAATTATTTAGGTAGTGCAATAGGCGCAAGCTTAGGCGGGGTCGTATTGTCTTTACAGTTGGGAACAATAACATTGATTTATTTTGCAGTAATTTCTATGTCATTCGCGATTTGTTTACAGTTTTATAGTATGAAGAAATTTAGCGGATAAACTGATTTGATCATTGCGGCTCTAACCGTCTAATTGATGATTCTAACCATTAATTAGACGGTTAGAGTCGCAACTTTTTGGTTTTACGTTTCATTTTCGTGAGATATCCGTCATTTCATCGGGGTTATTCTTCATTCAATCGGGGCAATCTCTCGTTTAGAGGGTTCTTTCCGTCGCACTGACAGTTCTATCCGTCACTTTGACGTTTCTATCCACGATTTTGACGTTTCTATCCACGATTTCGGCAGTTCTATCCACGATTTTGATTAATTTCTAGACCGACCCTTTCATTTTGAAAGAAGTAGAAAAAAACCGACTTCCCAGGAAATCGGTTCTGTACCAAGTGCAACTGACTACTGTTCCGAACAATAACTTTAATCCGCACCACCTATAGTGATTGGAAACTTCTGTACTGTCGCTTTGCTTCCATATAGTAAAAATCAATTCACTAAACATTACTGACAATAATTTCGCCAGTAGTCGCGTCAATACACCGGATAGGTAACTTAGTTTGTCGATCACACGCTTGATAGATAAGTTGATAAGACTCAATTTCGTCATCGTAATTTTTGTCCCAAACCAATTGAAAATCGATATTTTCTAGAAATTGACGATTCGCTTTTTCCAAAGAAATAGCTGGTACTGTAGTCATTTGGCGAAGTTCATCCAAATCAAAATTCGGTCCACTATAATAATCAATCAGTCCAGTTGTACAATTTACAACGACAATCACCATATCAGCAATAGGTAATCCTTGATTATGGGCATGGAATATAAATGAGTCTGATTCTCTTTCATCCTCTTCTTCATCTCCTCGAATTAATCGTTGAAGATAAGGATAGTAGTCCGGAATTACTTTTTGTAAAAAGTCTATTGCTTTTTCATAACATGCTTCATGATTAAGCTGTAGATTTCCTAAGCGTTTATGCAACCATCCAAAGCTTTGTATATTACCAGTTTTTTTTGAAATAAAAGTTTTTACTGTATCTTCTGACTGCATTTTAAAAAAGCTGTTCATCGTTAAATCTTTTTTTTGCATCTCCCAATTCCGCTTACGCCACACCATCCCTAGCTCTGGCCCTATATCTACTTCTCGAATAAGCTCCAGTTCATCTGTAATGCCAATGATCGCTTCATTAGTTACTTCATTGGCCGTAAAGTTAGCTGGCAAAGGAGGAAGAGCAGCATAACTTTCAGGCTCATTTTCATCATGAATGATCTTTAAAGTTGGTTTTAATGCATCTGCTTTAAAATTTAAAAATGAATGTACCTCATACACGAGATGAAGTCCATCCTTCGTCACATTGTAAACATCGCGAGATAATTTTGTTATTACTAGTTGTAATGCCAACGTATTACGCACATATTCCATTAGACTTTCCTTGGAAACTAGTTTTAAAGGGATTTCAGGACTCGTCTTAACACCGTCGTATCTAAATTTAACAATATCGCCAAATGCATCAACATCAATAAAACAACCAGCTTGTGCTAATGGTACACCCATAACAAACTGTTCAAAAGAAAAGCGTTCTACACGCGACAGTTTTTTCTTTTGAGAAAGTGTTAAGTCTTTTAAAGCTTCTGGATAATGAATGAGTAAAAATTGTTCCGCACTCCTTTTCTTATCTTCAGTAGAGATAGAATAAGCCTCAGGAACAGTATCATTAGTTTCAATTGATAAATATACGAGATGACCAGTGCAATCTAACTCAACAGTCATACTTTCATCCTGTTGTTCATTCGCCCATGAGAACATCACTCTCTCGTCTGCAGAATACTCTTCTATGATTAGCTCATAGTGACTCGGTAACGGAACAATGGATAAAGCACGTTTTTTCAATTCATCTTTTTGCAAACCAATGCCTCCCCTTTTATGTATAAACAAAAACCGACCTCCTAAGAGATCGGTTTTTATTTAAATGATTATTGAGCAGCTTTTGCGCGAAGAACCATTTGTAGGATACCACCGTGACGGTAGTAGTCTACTTCTACTTCTGAGTCGAAACGAGCTAAAGCTTGGAAAGTTTTAACTGAACCGTCTTCAGATTTAGCAGTTACTGTTAAGATTTCACGTGGTTTCACGTTGTCAGTAATGTTAACAGAGATTTCTTCTTTACCAGTTAAGCCTAGAGTATCAGCAGATTCACCTGGCATGAATTGAAGTGGAAGAACACCCATCATTACTAGGTTAGAACGGTGGATACGCTCGTAAGATTGTGCGATAACTGTTTTGATACCAAGTAAGTTAGTACCTTTAGCAGCCCAGTCACGAGAAGAACCCATACCGTAGTCGTTACCAGCAAGTACTACTAAGCCAGTACCTTGTTCTTGGTATTTCATACATGCGTCATAGATGTACTCTACTTCACCTGTTGGCCAGTAAGTAGTGAAACCACCTTCTGTACCAGGAGCAACTTGGTTACGGATACGGATGTTTGCAAATGTACCACGCATCATAACTTCGTGGTTACCACGACGAGAACCGTAAGAGTTGAAGTCACGGATAGCAACACCGTTTTCGATTAAATATTTACCTGCAGGTGTATCTTTACCGATTGCACCAGCTGGAGAAATATGGTCAGTTGTAATTGAGTCACCGAACTTCGCCATTACGCGTAAGCCTTCTAAGCCTTTAATAGCTTCTGGATCTTTTGCAAGACCTTGGAAGAATGGTGGGTTTTGGATGTAAGTTGATTTGTCATCAAATGTGTATAGAGACTCAGTTGATGTTTCAATTGCATTCCATTTTTCGTTCGCTGTGAATACAGTTTCGTATTCTTTTTGGAATAATTCACGGTTAACTACAGTACCTAATACTGCGTTAACTTCTTCAGTTGAAGGCCAGATATCAGCGAAGAATACATCGTTGCCATCTTTGTCTTTACCGAATGAATCTTTTTGTAGGTCAACATCCACAGTACCAGCAAGTGCATAAGCAACAACAAGTGGTGGTGAAGCTAAGTAGTTAGCTTTTACAAGTGGGTGTACACGGCCTTCGAAGTTACGGTTACCAGAAAGAACTGAAGTTACGAATAAGTCGTTCTCTTTGATAGCGTCTTCGATTTCAGGAAGTAATGGACCTGAGTTACCGATACATGTTGTACAACCGTAACCTACAGTGTTGAAACCGATTTCGTCAAGGTAAGTTTGTAAACCTGAATCTTCAAGGTAACCAGTTACTACTTTAGAACCTGGTGCTAAAGAAGTTTTTACCCATTTAGGCACAGTAAGACCTTTTTCTACAGCTTTTTTCGCAACTAAGCCCGCAGCGATTAATACGTATGGGTTAGATGTATTTGTACAAGAAGTGATTGCAGCGATTGCTACAGCACCTGTTGGGATTTCTACATCACCTTCAGCGAATTTAGCTACAGAAGTTTTTGCGAATTCATCTTCAGTTAAACCGAAACCTTGTGTACCTTGTGGTGCCACTACTACTTCTTTGTAACGAGTACGCATTTGAGATAGTGGAATTAAGTCTTGTGGACGTTTAGGACCAGAAAGGTTTGGTTCGATTTCAGCTAAGTTTACTTCTAATACGTCAGTGTAAACTGGCTCTAAAGTTGGATCGAAGAACATGTGGTTAGACTTTAAGTAAGATTCTACAACCGCGATGTGCTCTTCGTCACGACCAGTTAAACGCATGTAGTTTAATGATTCTTCGTCAATTGCGAAGAAACCACATGTAGCACCATATTCAGGAGCCATGTTAGAGATAGTCGCACGGTCAGCTAGTGGTAATTTAGTTACGCCAGGTCCGAAGAACTCAACGAATTTACCAACTACGCCACGTTGACGTAATACTTGAGTTACTTTTAATGCTAAGTCAGTAGCAGTAGTTCCGTTTGGAAGATCGCCAACTAATTTAACACCGATAACTTCTGGAATTGGGAAGTATGAAGGTTGACCAAGCATACCTGCTTCAGCTTCGATACCACCAACGCCCCATCCAAGAACACCGATACCGTTGATCATTGTTGTATGTGAGTCAGTACCTACTACTGAGTCAGGGAATGTTTCGAAAGTACCGTCAGCATTTTCGTTTACGTGTACAACTGGAGCTAAATACTCTAAGTTTACTTGGTGAACGATACCAGTTGCTGGTGGTACAGCACGGAAGTTATCATAAGCAGTTTGAGCCCATTTTAAGAAGTTATAACGCTCAGCGTTACGTTCGAATTCTAGGTCCATGTTTGCTGCTAATGCAGATGCATTACCGTATTTGTCAACTTGTACTGAGTGGTCAATTACAAGGTCAACTGGAATAGCAGGGTTGATTTTGCTTGGGTCGCCGCCCATTTCTTTCATTGCAGAACGTAGAGAAGCAAGGTCAACTACTACTGGTACACCAGTGAAGTCTTGTAATACTACGCGAGAAGGTTTGAATGGTACTTCAGCTTCTGGATTTGCGCCGTTACCCCATTTTGCTAATTCGTTTACGTGCTCTTCATTGATAACATATGCATCATATTGACGTAAAACTGATTCTAATAATACTTTGATTGAGTAAGGAAGGTTTGAAACTTTTGCAACGCCAGCTTTTTCAATCGCAGCTAAGTCATAGTAATTATAAGTTTTACCATTAACTTCGAATGATGCGCGGCTGTTGTGTAAATTACCTTGTGCCATTTGCGGATCCCCCTAAATATCTTTTTGAAAAGGCCTATATAAATTGTTAAAGCATCTTTTCTCCAATACCCATGATAGCTCATTTTTATTCATAAGTAAATTACATTAATATTATCTTTTTCAATAAGCAATACTTATGACATTGGTTTCTAACCAAATGTATTTAATTTTTATGGGTGCATAACATCAAGGTTTTGCAAATCGGAGATTTTTATACCTTCCTATTTAAGTGTATTTAAATGCATTTAACTGGGGCGCTTTTTGAGGCTCTTTCTGGGGCACGTAGTTTTTTTATAAATGACGCCTCACCTTTTAAAATATAATATTTAACAATAGTTCGGACAGGTATATTATATAGTAAAGAACTTAACAAAGAAAATAATTTACAACAACTAGAATTTTGTATAGATAAGCATGTTCACACAAAAATCATAAACAGATTACTCATTATTTTTCAATGAGTGACTTTTAATGTATTAATTGATATCTTTTACAATACTTTAGCTCACGGATAGCTTTTATCATCTGTTCAGCGTATCCTCTTCTTTTGAGCACTTGGACCTCATGTTAAACCTTCAGCATCCTCCATCTTCGCGTCTTGTATATCATTAAATGAAATACGTTTTACTGATATATCTGTATCCAGTAATAGTTCCTTTTTGAGTGGATCCATTCCAAATACTAATCCAGTTTTGTCATGCATTTGATTGTTGCTCCATAGCGATAACGTAATCATTTTTTGCATTAGCACGTTGTAAAGTCTGTTCTATTTCCTCAAACTCGCACTCGGTTAAATCACGTTTCTTTTCATGGAATTGCTCTTTCTTTTATTCTCTTATCATTACAAGGTGTTCAGGCAACATCATCGCTGTCCACTTCATTGTCCGGTCTTTAATAAGAACATTTGTTTCTGTTTCGGCAAGTAGAAATTTACGAAATAAAAAAAGACCAAGCTCAAAATTATTGATTGCCTAGCCCTTCTCATTTGTTTATATGATTACTAAGTAGTTCACCTTTCCTAATTTCATATGAAAATAGTTCTCTGAAACTCGCGATGTAACACCGTATTCCCTTCTTGAGGTATACCTAAATTGTTAATACCCCAAGTATTTACAATACATGGATCACCTGGAATGATCGGATCAGTTGGAAAGACTGGATTAGGTGGCAATGTCACCAGTACTTCATAACATGGATCACCTGGTAGCCAAGGATTTTGCGGAGTTGCATGAACGACAAGTAGCTTTTTTGCTGGAATTGTAAAAGTAAGAGGCGTTGGTGTTCCATTAAAAAGTGAAGGTTGAGATTCTCCACATAAGAAGGCTTCTTTTGGCATCTCTTCTTGGGCACAATTTTGCCAATCTAATACCGATACAGTTACTGTTTGTGGTGCGTCTGATTTATTTAAAAGTGTGACAACAATCGTCTCTGTAGCTGGATTTCTCCAAATTGCTCCCGTCGTAATAGTATTTGGAACTGAAGGCTGAGCAAAATTCCCACGACAAATAGGACATGAAGAAACTTTATTTAAACGAACTACATTTTTTGTGCAATCGCAATTACAACAAGATTCCATCATCGCATTGCTCCTTTTTAAATTTCAGCTTAATAATATTAGTTTATGATAAATGATTCATAAAGTTTAGGTTATTTGCACTGTAACAATTTAGTAATTCAGGAACACTAACATTGCATCTGTTATAACTTAAATAATCTTTCCCTAACAATAAATACAGACCCTATCAAGATCATAAACAAGTCTAGTGTCGGGTGTCGCAAACGACCGAGCAACTCTTTAAAGCCTGAATACTTAATCTCACTACATTCCTCTAGCCAAATGAGTGATATGTTGTTGATGGATTTTAGCTTTTCTGGTTTATCCATGCCCTGGAAGATTACCTTCGAGCCGTTCGGAAACTTCACTGTCATTGGAGATGAACTCGTCTTTACTTTTCCGGATAACCCTAAGTCCTCAATAATTTCTGTAAACAAAGGAAACGTACTGTCTCTATGCGTATCGCAAACTTCACGAACGACTAGAGCTGCACGTTTTCTTCAAGTAATTTTAAAAGTTGTTTCAATGAAACATGGTAGGATTTCGAAGAACTCTCCCCACCGACAAGTAGTTGAGTTTTACAACGCCAGTCGAAAAGGAAATCTTCGAAATGCGGATTTACTTCTTTCTCGACTGCTGTCGTCAATTCTTGCTCAACTCCTTTCATGGTATTTATTATCGAACAAACACCTAAGAAAAAAAATATATCTTAAATAAAATAACAGAAAATCATACAGGGAGAGATTATTTTGAATCCATGTAAAAAAAATTGTTCGTGCGACCGTTGTAAACCATGTTTACAGTCAACAATAAAGGCGATAGATTCATGTCAAGTACAACCAGTACCTTCAGTACCTCTACCGGCATATGGAAATTTTTTTCTGGCACAGTTCGTAACGCTTAATACTAATCAACCAATGCCATGGAACGGTACTGGACGAACGGCTGGAGGAATAACTTTGAATCCTGATACAGTTACGATTGAAGTCGCCCAGGCTGGTGATTATTATATTGATTACTATGTACTTGTGCTACTTGAGTTAGGTATTAGCAATGCTGCAATTCTGGGATTATTTGTGGATGGAAATGAGGTCAATCCTATCCAAACTAGATATGCTGCTGAATCCGACGAACCCGACAGGGATTTATGCATACCAATTTCTGGGGGAACAATTATATCTATCCCTGCCGGTGGAACTGTCCAATTAAGGAATCTAGGACTCCCCCTTTCGACTTGCGATGGTCCTGCTCTAGCTGCTTCAATTAACCTGATTAAATTAAATTAAATTAATCAGGTAAGAAGGTCGATTATCATTTTTTTAAAATCGACCTTATACATTTTATGAATAGACTATACGTTCCCAGTTAACATAATAGAATTTCATTGGAACATTTTTCTACAAATTCTACTTTCAAAACCACATCAAACTCTACCCTATCGCTTACTAGTGCATGCCAGTTCTCTTCGGTATCTACTGTTCCTGAGATACTTACTCACCCGCAAACTAGTCCATTATAGCTGTTTGATGCAGTTTTCAAAGCAAAAGAAAAAGCCTCCATCCTGAGATGAAAGCTTTGATATTGTGGTATTTGTCGAGTTAGCTCACTTACGACACCGTGGTAGAGCTACACCACGTTATATCGTAAAGCAAATTGTGTTAGTGCATTTCCGTGCACTTGTAGTAAGTTTGACTGAATTATGGAAAGTGGACGAGGTTCACATAAAAACCACTCCTTTATTTAATCCATATGAAACTTTGAATTGACACATATACTGAAAATAAAAATAGCCCGATCAGTAACCAACCATAAGCTTTTCTCTCTCTTTGAAATTCTTTAATTCCTAAAGTTAGGCCAAATAAGCCTAAGAAGAATATCATTAGGAAATTCAGTTGGTAATCACGTCTGATAAGTCCATAAGCTGAAAGAGATATTCCTATGATTGCAAAAACAATTTGTAAAATTTTCAGCATAATATTCCAATCCTCTTAAATTTCATTTTTTTATTTATCATACAATAAAAAAGAGGTTATGGTAATGACTGTAAATTCATAGCCTTTTATATTAATTAAGATATATAATCCTTTAAAAAATATGGGCCGGCAATGTATGTCTTGCCTCGAACAAGTTTATGAGGTCGCGGGTCGGTCGTCAACCTGTCTTTACCTAATATTTAGGATTTCATAAACACCAAATGGGGAAAACATTACCACAACGTCCTCCCTCACAGTTTACACGTTAATTTCATACATACATAAAATGTAACGTTTGATCCAAATGATACTCTTGCGCCATTTGATACATGTTATTTAGCTAATTCTTCAAGAAATGATGCTAAACTTTCCGCAAAACATAAAACCAGAGTTAATCTACAAAATGTGGAATCAGCTCTGGTGACGATGGTAGTTTAATATTATTTTATTAATTGTCTCATGATAATTTCTTCGCCGATACGTCCTATTAGCCTCTCATTTGTATCTTCAAATCCTACTTTTAAATATAGTTTTTGTGCCGGTATATTATCTTTATCTACAACTAAAACAATTTCATCGCAATTAGAGAATTCTGTTTTAACAAACTCAACTAGTAATGCCATTCCTTGTTTTGCGTAACCTTTTCCTTGCTCTTTATGATTAATTGATAATGCAGTTAATAACAAAGCATTCAAATTATTAGAGTATTTCTTTACTCTTTCATTTGAATTTAGGAGAAAGAAACCAACGGGTGTATTATCACTTAAAATAACAATACGATACTGTCCTTCATTAATTTCCTCAAATTTGCTTGGAAGTGCAGAAAATTGTTTTTGTTCTTCTGTAAGTACAAAAGAGTTCAATTCTTTCAAATATTCACTTGAAAAATGTTTTAATTCGACTCTTTTCAATTTTTCCATAGCATAATTCTCCATTCATTTTTTCTATACTTTACCACTTAATTAGGTTTTGGTCATTCATTTATTCGAAATTTCAAAATATAATATCGACGTAAATATTTTGCTTTTTCAACAGTCTATTGCTCCGTTAGGCATACTAAGAGTATTTTATATAGCACACTAAAAGGGGCTTTACGCCCCATCATCATTTGTTTTACTATAATGTCTCTTGTACGAATAATCGTTGTACTAGAAAGTTTCATGTGCTTGCCAATTGCTCTCATGCTATTCCCGTTAAGAAGTCTGTGAAGTACCTCAATTTCCCTATCCCCATGCACTAATTTCGCCATACAAAAACACCCCCAAATTTAGATTTATTACTCTAACTTTTGGGGTACAGCACCTGAGTGGTCTATTTTGTTATAGTAGCCTATCGCACTATTAAAAGGGTCAGCACCAAACCAAGTTTGAGTATCATTTTCTTCTGTACATGGTTGAATCCAACAAACGCCAAAAGCAAATTTTCTAGCTGCCGTCTCTTGAAATGTTATATATTTAATTCCATCACTTAAATAATCCCCGTTATAATCAAAATAATCGGGTTTATTGGTAAATTCCCCCTCTACTCCAATTGTGAGTTTTATATCATTCTTGTAAAAAGAAATCGCTTCGTATCTTTCCCCACTTTCGATTTCTCCCTTTACATTTATCGAAGGTATGCGACATGTAATTTCTTGATTGTTAAATTCACTTTTGTAATTATAATGAATTAAATATCTACCATTTGCATCTGGACAATACGTTTTTAAATTATCTAATTTTATAGCAGTAAATTCAACTTCCTCACCATTAATGAATACTTTAATAGCACCTAAAGGAGTTAACAACATTATTATCACCCACTTATTTTTCTTTACTATTTTAATAATATCTTATACCACTTTCATTTGGATAACTTTTCCCATCTTCCATTTCAGCCAGTTTTCTAAATTAGGCTAACTTTTTTTAATAGCTAATCACATACAAGAAACTCAGAGTCGTCATACATTATCAATTTTAAACTTTAAAGTTCTAGTTTGAATAACTTTCAATATTCTATCTGAATATCCATCCCAATTTTATCAAAATTCTAATGTTATATATTTACCCTCTTTTTCAAAATAATTATACATAAATGGAACTTAATTGTTATAATTGTATTATATTTTTAATTTTGTTAGGGTATTTTCATTTAGAGATTTAAGAGATTAAATAAAAGAAGCATTTGGAACATGTTTATTGTCCGAACAATTTTGATTTAATGGAATTAAACATTAGTGGATTTAGAGGATATTCATGAAAATGGTTCATAAGAAAAACATAACAGGTATAATTGAAAAAATGAAAAATTTGCATATAAACGATCCAACAATCGAAATTTATTGGGATACGTTGGTATCAAAATTTAGTGATGAAAAAAATACAATTCAATTTTTGGATACATGTACTGAAGAAGAAGCTTATTGGGTCTCTTCAGTCTTTGACGACTTAGCACACGTATATCAAAGTAAAGATTATGCTGAGTGCCTAAAAAGATTAGAAAAAAAATATCCTAATTTATTAATATCATATGATATTGAGTTAGCTGAATCATATCTTCAATAAAAATAGAGGTGAACTGTTTGGCTAATGTATCTTTAGTTATAACTATTGCAACATTTATAGTAATTGGCGCAACAATCGTTACAATACGAAAAAGCAAAAAACTCTAGGTGGGTAAATCCAATGACACAAAACTATTCTTTCGATACAAAAGATGAATTTATTAACTTGGTACAATCTGAAATATTAAATACATCAGAAGCGTTAGAGGAACTTAATATATCTCGTCAGGCGTTAAATTCTCTTGTAAAACGAGGCAAATTAGTTCCAGTAAAGGAATTAAGTCGAGATAGATTATTTTTAAGGGAGGATATAGAAAACCGAAAAGATTTCTCTAGTATGCGTAAATCTAAAAATAAAACTTATGGTGAATAAAAAATCTATAAAAATATACGGAGGTTCAATAATGAATAGCAAAACACCTGATATAGACAGCCCATTATTTAAAATAATTGATATTGCTGAAGCTTCTGTAATATGGGGAGTGTCTCAGCCATACATTAAATTGTTTTGTTCAAAAGAGGAGGTTATTTGTCGTAAGGTTGGTCGTACTTTGGCTACTTGAAAAAGATCAGCCTAATCCAAGAAAATATGAATCACATTCAATGTAATTCCCAGGAAAAGGAAGTGAACAAAGTGGATTACGTATAATTACTAGCTTACAAGACTTTTAATGCTTATTCTAATTACTACTACTGCAAAAACGAAGAACAGAAAAGTAGAGATTAATGCGTCCTAAGTACTTAGTATTTATATCCACTAAAACTATGCGAATAACACTCACACGAATAGCTAATATCCTCATCATCGTATCTCTAACGATTTTAATACCTCGCACAACGGATTTTAATAATTTAACAATGTCAGACTATATATTCTTATCACTTTATATCTTTATTATAATTCTTTTCATAGTTAACACCGTACTAGAAATAATTAATAAAAGAACAAGTGATAATGTATGAGTAAAAAATACCTGAAATAGTTAGTTATTTGGTAAAAGATACAATCGTAGCATCCAAATTATATGGATTGTTTGTTGAAAGTGAATAAACACAAAGCCAGGTACTCACTTATATGAGTGCCTGGTTTTTGATTAATATAAATAAGCAATAGCTTTTCCACTTTTGTTATTAGTGCTCGCTTGGCAAAACGTAATACCTCACATTTTGTTTTTACGGTCAAATCGCCAAAAATTTCCACCTGAATTTTTACCCACTTTAATACCTCAATGTTTATCTTTGTTAAGGTTTTATATTGTCGAAATCATTTCTAGCACTTTTAATAAATCACTGTAAATATTTATGTAGACTTTCGACATTTTTAGCTTTCCGAGCGATGAAAAGTCGAGTTGCAAAGTTCAAATATACTAGTTATTATCGTTAAACTCACTACGATTATGTATTAAAGATAATCCATCACCAGCCTTCTTAAAATCAAGTTTTGCAAAGGTATTAACTCCATTTAATTCTTTACCGAACCGATAATACGTTTATATACTCAAACTGTCCCAGGTAAGGAGTACTTCCCCACCTAGTATGGCACTTAGCGCCTACCAGAAGAGCACCAGCTAATGATGCAGTCAGATCAAGGCTGGCACTATCAAATGAAAAAATATCGTCATACGCTTCAGCCAAGAGGAATTAAACAAAGTATGTCTCGAATAGGAAACTGTTACGACAATTCCGTCATAGGGAAATTCTTTGGCATTTATGAATTCAGAATTTCTATACATTAAAGAGTTTGAAAGTGTAGCGCATTTTAAAACTGAATTAGAAAAATACAGAACGTATTACAGTATAAAACGAATTAAGGTTAAATTAAAAGGCATGAATCCAATACAATATCGAATTCATGCCCATCTGCTGCCGAATGAGAAAACTATGTCTAACTTTTGGGATATAGTTCATTTTTAGTGGCTTTTGTTTATTATCTTCTATATATTTCCGAGTTAAGAATGCAGTCAAATTAGCCCGAATTATCTCTGTGTCGTATTGGTTTTGTTGAAGTCGTTCTTGAATTAAAGTTAGTTCAACGTGATTCCAAATTCCGAGTTCGGTGCGCCAGCAAATACAACCGTTCCGTTCTTCGGCAGTTTTACTTTGTTATCGCCATCCACAACAGTAAAATTGACGCATACACCATTCTCATCATACACCGCGAACGAACTCTTTGATGGCAACGCCACTGTCATCGTTTTCCCTGCTGCCGCTTGTGGGATTGTAAACCATTTCGCATGCCCATTTGCTTGCAGCGTAAATTTGGATGATTGGCTTGCATCTAGCGGTTTTACGTTGGATTCACTTACGTATAAATATCCGGACATCTCCATATATTCATCGCCGCCTTCTGTATAGAAACGGGCTTCCGACGTATCACGGCCAAACATCCCAGGTATTTGGAGCTGATGCATCGCCGTGTTAGGGCCTGTAATTTTTTGGCTTCCCCAATAGCCCGCTATGCCTTCCTTGCTGTTGATTTGTGCGGTAAGCATCATTAAATATTGCATAGAACTAAATTTCTCGCTCACAAGATAGAACTTGACACCTTCCCGCTTTGCCCATGCGGCAGCGGTTTCCTTCGATAGCACATAGTATCCTAGTTTCTCGGCTGCATAGTGAGTAATCGCTACTTGCCCTAAACCTGGCGCCGATACATATGTACTCTCCTTCAAATAAGTTCGTCCATTCTTCTCAGTGACGAAATTAAACTTGGCGGTACCTTCCTCATTAATAAAGCTTCCATCAGCAGTATATACATATTTTTCTCCTGGATTTGAAGGGAAGATCAGTTCACCATTCTTCGTAATTTCTATTTTGAATTGACTGATACTATTGCCGTAATAACCTGCTTTCTTTGCTACGTCATGAGGCATCTTGGCCTTGACCGGCTTGCCAAAGGATTTGTTCGGCTTGATATCCTTAATTGCGCCCTTCTCTTTAAGCGCAGCGAGCAGTATTTCAGTCGCCATCAATTGATTTGTAGTGCTGCTACCGCCAGATGACAATACAGCCACTGCCATCTTCTGTTCAGGAAGTACGACCAGTGAAGCATGTTGCAGTATCGTGTCGCCGCCTTTAGCCAAGCCCTTTATCCCATATTCACTGAATGGATATAGTTTCACACTATCCCAGCCAAGACCATAGTTGGAAGTGTTATCTTCATCCCCCGGCCACACTCCTTTTTTATATTCCTCTTGCTCCATCGCCTTGATTGCCTGATCAGAGAGGATTCCTTTTTCCTGCCCCATAAATATTTGTGAGAATCGCACCATATCTTCTGCTGTGGAAGAAATCCCTCCCGTCCCAATCACATTCACCGTTTCAGTAGGAAGCTGCCCTTGGTACATTGGAGAATAAAGTCCAGCCCGCTTATCGTCTTCCCATTCGTCCTGCGGCGTTTTCGTATGATTTAGCTTTAAGGGTTTTGTAAACCGTTGATGTATAAATTCGGTAAAGCTCATACCGCTGACTCTTTCCACCATAATCTCAGCTAGCGTAAAACCATCGTTGCAGTATACCGAGAACGCGCCAGGATCCGCCTTCAATTGCTGGTTGGACAATTGCTGCAACAAGTTATCATGCGCATAGGTATCATTATCTTTAAATAAAAATGAACTACTAAGCGTACTACCTTGCAAGCCGGAGGAGTGGTTCAACAGCATACGTGGCGTAATGCTTCTGTAACGCTCGTCTTTCATCTTGAAATCAGGAACATAATGGACGACAGGAGCATCCAAATCGACTTTTCCTTCATCGACCAATTTCATTACAGCCGCTGTTACATACATTTTACTGACTGAACCAATCCCGTATAGGGTATCTTTGGTCAGCGGCTGTTTCCCTTCCATATCGTTCTTGCCTGTCTGACCCGACAAAATAAGTTTACCATTATCAATTAGCGCATACTGCACGCTAGTCGTCTCATAGGTTTGCGTAAGTAGAGTAGCCTTCTCTGTCGCAATCTTCTTCAGTTCTTGACTAGCTAAATCTTGGCTAGCCATAACTGTAGTCTGACTGCTAGAAGACGCCATCGCCCCTGTTGGTAGGCTCATCGTTAACGCTAATGTAGCGGCTAACACCAAAGATAGTTTATTTTTCATGATAGAAATACCTCCTTGATTTCTAGATATACACTTCCTCAAACAATAATGAATGCACAATTTTTTGTTTACTTTAACACCTTGATTCCCTCCTCAATAAGAAATATTTCCCATAAATAGAATATCAAAGTTTAACTTTCTCGTAAATACAGTGATAGACTGATACCATGTTGGGCTTATAGTTGATGATGACTAAGTAAATTAAAAAGACCAGCTCGGCTAAATTAGCTTTGCTGGTCATCTTCTATTTTGCAGCTACAACATTTGCCCTGTTAACCCCTTAGTCCTATTGCAATAGCCAATTTATCCAAGAGCTGGCTATCTGCGCCAACTAGTGAGCCACTTTCCTCGATTTCCTTTGGTTTTGGCAGCTATTTTCTTCTGCTTGTCCGGCACGCCCCAGATTAAGTATACGATATGCTCAACCTCGTAATCCTGAAGACCACGAACTTGATTTAGCAGCAGCATGAGATGCCTCTCATTTTCCATATCGATTTAGATTTTCAGTTTCATCGAATACACACTTCACTAGCGTAGGAATCGTTTCCGCGTTAGAACCTTGCCACTCGGCAAAAGCGACCGTGAAGTCGTTCTGAACGGACCAGTGTTCTTCGTCCATTGCCATATATTCTTCTACAAACGGAAAATAAGTATGGTCCTTCAATCCGAGGCCGAAGACTGCATAACTACCTGGCATGCAATTCATTCTACTAGAAGCGTGTGTTTGTTATAATGTATTAATTTCCTTTAGTATTTGATAGAGTCGTGGATTTTGAGAAATATATTTAATATTACTCGCAATGTTCCAACTTCTCTCCGTATCATCTGCAACCAATCGCTCTTATTCCCTTGATGTCCAAACCTTGTGATTTTCTTTAGTTGTGCCATATTTATAATTAGAATAGAAAATCATCAGAGTTGACCTCTATCGGTCCCTTACTATTTGCAAATGAATCTTCAACCAGCGCATTGTTTTTTATCTGCCATGAAAGTTATTTGGAAAAATGATTACTCAGGTTAGGAAATAAGAAATAATTTCCCGGGTAAGCGCAAGAAATGACAAGTTTAGTCTTAATTTCAAACAACAAGCGACTGGTTTTATCATTATTCTTCGCAATTCTGAACATCCAAGCAGGAAATAAAACTCTGATTTGTACATCATTCATCCAATCGCACCACTTAATCTAGTAGATAATCAATAAAGATTTTCACCCTAAAAATTTCCCCAAGGGGAACTGTATGCCATTCCAAATCAACCTTCTCCTAATCATATTGCTGAAATTGTTCTGTAATATCTCTTTATATGTATCAATTGGTGCTAAACTTTTACGTTTGAACAAAAATAAAAGTTTACTTGTACCACCGCTATTACACGCAGATTTCCCATAAAAAATAAAATTTATTAAATTTGAAATATTTTCTCCCCAGTAAAAACTGGGGAAATTAATTTTTACTTGTTGAAATTTCAAATTGATGTTTTTGTTTTAATCAAAAAAATTAAATCACTACGTATTTAATAAGATTGTCACAGAAACACCATTTGAAAAAGCCCCACCTGTTGTAGTGAGTTGAACTGAAAGGAGTGTACAACTATTAATTGTTAAATTTGCAGATGTTGTTGAGCAACAATTCGGTGTTATAGACGAGTTTGGTCCTGTAACTGTGGCTATAACTCCAGTTGCTATCGGAGCAGTAAATCCACAGTTTGAACTTGTGAATATTTGGGCAGAAGCAGTTTGTCCAGCACTTAGAGCATGGTCACGTATATTCAAAGTTATACTTTTTATCGTAGCGTTCTCTGGAACAACTAATGAATTTTTTACGAATGAAGCTGAGGCTGTACCTGGTCCAAGAAAGTCATTATTTGCAATTGATTGATCCGTAGAAAGAAAAATTTCCATTAATCCAGAACCACTTGGTCCCGTTGTTCCGGTTACTCCTTGTAGGCCTGTTGCTCCTGTTATTCCGGTTACCCCTTGTGGCCCCGTTGCTCCTGTTGTTCCGGTTATTCCTTGTGCTCCAGTTACTCCCGTTGTTCCGGTTACTCCTTGTGGGCCTGTTGCTCCTGTTGTTCCTGTTACCCCTTGTAGTCCAGTTACTCCTTGTGAGCCTGTTGCTCCTGTTATTCCGTTTACCCCTTGTGGGCCGGTTACTCCGGTTGCTCCGGTTGATCCATGTGCTCCTGTTGCTCCCGTTGTTCCGATTTCTCCCTGTGGGCCCGTGCCCCCCCTAAATCCCTGGGGACCTATATCTCCTGCAGACCCGGTATGACCTCTTACTCCTTGTGATCCTGTTTCTCCTACCAATCCTTGTGCTCCTGTTTCTCCCACCAATCCTTGTGGACCTGTTGCTCCCACCAATCCTTGTGGACCTGTTGCTCCTACTAATCCTTGTGCTCCTGTTGCTCCTACTAATCCTTGCGGGCCTGTTGCTCCTACCAATCCTTGTGCTCCTGTTGCTCCTACTAATCCTTGTGCTCCTGTTGCTCCTACTAATCCTTGTGCTCCTGTTGCTCCCACCAATCCTTGCGGGCCTGTTGCTCCTACCAATCCTTGTGCTCCTGTTGCTCCTACTAATCCTTGTGCTCCTGTTGCTCCTACTAATCCTTGTGCTCCT